>DASZFO010000062.1 GCA_035939775.1 Pirellulales bacterium
GGCGGTGTGGACGACGTTCGCCGGTTCGTTGCGTTTGCCGCGCAGCGGCTCCGGGGCCAGATAGGGGCTGTCGGTCTCCACAAGGATGCGGTCGGCCGGAATCGTCGCGGCCACGGCGCGCAGGTCGGCCGACTTCTTGTAAGTCACCATTCCCGCGAAGCTGATGCACAGACCAAGCCCCAAGCACTCCTCGGCCATCGCCGCATCGCCCGTGAACGAGTGCATCACGCCCGTGAGCGGGCCGCGGCGGCGGGCTTCGCGGAGTATCTCCAAGACGTCGGCCTCGCATTGCCGCATGTGGACGATGAACGGCAAACCCAGTTCTTGCGACAGGCGGATATGCCGGTCGAAATATTCCTGCTGCAACGGGAAAGGAGAATGGTCGCGAAACCGGTCGAGGCCGGTCTCGCCCAGGGCCACGACCCGCGGAGAGCCGGCGAGCGCGACCACGCGGTCCCAATCTTCCTCCTGCGCTTCGGCCGTGTAATTGGGATGGATTCCGACGGCCGCGTACAAAGCGTCATGCTCTGCCGCCAGCCGCACGACCGCGGCGCTCGAATCGGCCGTGACCGCGATGACGACAATCCGCTCGACGCCGGCAGCCTTCGCCCGCTCGATTACGGCCGGGCGATCCGCGTCGAAATCCTCAGAATCCAGATGCGCGTGCGTATCGATGAGCGACATGAAACCCATCCTGTAATTCCTGTCAAGCAAGTTTCAGACAGGATTAACAGGATTTACAGGATGATGTTACGGCGTTGCCAGTTTCAGCTTGTCGTCGCTGCGGTGTTTGACCACCTCTTCCAGCGATTCGAGATGGCCGCGGGAGTTGCCGAGGACCTCTTCGGCCAGCACTTGCAGCTCCAGATCGCCGGCCAGATCGGCCACGCAGCGCTCGATCGCCCCGACGTCCTGTTTTTGGCGGCGGGCCATCTCCGTGAGCAGGAAGTCGAACGAGAGCATGTTCAGCTCGGTGAATTCCATCGGAAAATCGCCGTTATCGACGCGGCCACGCTTCTGCAAGATCGCCTCGGCGATCCGGCCGGCGTAGAGTTGCTGGTCGGCCACGATGTCGGCGAGCACCTTCGCGGCAGGCTCATCGCCGATATGCGTCCACGGATCGGCCCCCGCCAGATACATCGGCAGCGACCGGTAGAGGATGCGAAACAGCCGGCCGAGAACATCGATCGAATCGGGTCGAACTTGATGCATGCGTGGACGTGAAAAAGGGGACAGGTCCAATTAAGTCGGCTTATGGAAAAATCGAGGTGACAGGCTCCCGTGCCGACTTAATTGGACCTGTCCCCTTTTTCACGCCTTCACGCCTTCGCACGTTTCACCACAAGAGCTGCGACGCGGCGCGGTGCGCCCATTCGTATAAATCGTTCCACCAGAGCCCCAGCAGCAGAACCGGCAGGGTAATCGCCACCACGTAGGCCCCGGGGAACGAGACGAGCGGGAAGGTGAACGGCGGGCGGTCCTTCGGCTCCGGCTCGAACGCCATCACTTTCACCACCCGCAAATAGTAGAACAGGCTCACGGCCGTGTTCAGGCCGCCCACGACCAATAGCGTGATCATCATCCCGCGAGCGGCGTCGTTTTGAATTCCATCGACAAGCGTCGAGAAAATCACGAACTTTCCCGAGAAACCCGCTAGCGGCGGCATGCCGACGAGGCTAAATAGGATCGTGCCGAAGCAGATCACCAGCCCTGGCGAAGTGCGGATCAGGCCGGCGTAGTCGGCGATTTCTTCGCTGCGGAGCGTATTGCGAAGGAAGGCGACGATCGCGAAGGCGCCGAGGTTCATGAACAAATAAACTCCGGCATATAGCGGCACGGCGGCGAAGGCGGCCTCGGCCGCCGCCGGGTTCTTTCCAGCCAGCACCAATCCGGCCGCGACCGGCATCATCATGTACCCGGCGTGCGCAATGGTGGAATACGCCAAGAGCCGCTTGATATTCGTCTGGCCGTACGCGGCCAGATTGCCGAACGTGCATGTGATCGCGGCGATGAAGCCGACGAGCACGGCCATGTAGCTGCGGACCGGATTGAGGGCCGCGATGCGCGGGTCAGTGGTTCGATTGGCTGCGCCCTCCGGGGCCTTACGGCCACCGGCTCGTACGTCGGCAAAGGAAGGCGACCCAGCGTCCGAATTTGAGCCGGTGGCGTAAGCCACCGGATTTGCGGTCGCCAATCTTCCCGTCATCGAATTCGTAACCGGTTTCAATGCGGTCACGAGTGCCGTTACCGGAACCGCCGGTTTGGCGGATGGCTCGACAAAGCCGAACCCGACCGTCACGCGGATCAGAAGCGCCAGCGCCGCCGCCTTCGAGGCCACGGACAGAAAGGCATTCACCTCGGCGCTGGCCCCCTCGAACACATCGGGGCACCAGAAATGAAACGGCACCGCCGAGAGCTTGAACGCCAGCCCGACCATCACCATCAGCCCGCCAAGCACTAGCACCATGGTGCGGTCGCCGATCGTGCCCGCCTGGATGAACTCCGCCAATTGATTGGTCATCGTCGGCAGGTGACACGAGCCGAGCACGCCCGCCAGCAGGCTAAGGCCGTAAAGCATTATCCCGGCCGCTCCCGCCCCATAGATCGAATACTTCAGGGCCGCCTCGCTGCTCTTGCGCCGCCCCTTGAGCATGCCCGCCAAGGCATATGAAGGCACGCTCGCCATCTCAACGCCCAAGAAGATCGTCACGACGTGATTGGCCGAGGCCATGATGCACATGCCGAGAGTCGCCCCGAGCACGAGCGAATAGAAGTCCGGAGCGTCTTCGCGATCGGGAATGCCAGAGAGCCGCGTAAGTGTCACGAACACGACGGCGAAGAACATCAGCAAGCCGCGGAAGAATAGCGTGAACGAGTCGTATGTCAACATACCGGTGAACAACTCATGTCGCACCACGTGGCCGTCCGCGGCCAGGAGCGACTCGGGCTGCGTCCACGGTAGCGCCAGCCACAGCCCGACGAGCGAGCCCGCCAGCGCGATATAAAAGGCATCGATCCGCTCGAGGCCGCGGAACACGCGCAGCAAGAGCATCAGCACGATCGTCGCGCAGATCGCCAGCTCCGTGCGGAAAGCCGGCAAGCTCAGCGCCACGGTATTGTGCAGCAGTGAATCGACGAGTTGCGAAAGTGAATTCACGTCTTGTTGTCAGTTATGGTGCGCGGACGCGGTCTCGGCGGCGAGAGTAGCACTTGTCCGTAATTCCGCGCTAGCGGTCGTTCCGCCGGATTCGGTCGGCGCGTCTTTCACGGTCTTCGTCCACTCGGCGAGGTCAGTGACCGACTTGTTCACGCTGGGGGTCATGTAATTGAAAATCGCCTGCGGATAGACGCCTAGCAGAATCGCAAAGGCCAATAGCGGCGCGGCGATCGCCAACTCGCGCCTCGTCATCGGAGTAAGGTGATCGCCGTGCGGGCCCTTATATTCGGGGCCAAGATAAACGCGCTGGATCGTCCACAAAATGTAGCCCGCCGTGAGAATCACCACCGAGGCGGACAAAACGGCCAGCGTATGGCTGAAGTTCCAGACCGAGAGTGTCACCAGCACCTCGCCGATGAATCCGCACAGGCCCGGCAGCCCCAACCCGGCGAAGAAAATGCCGATCGCGATGCCGCTGTAGACGGGCATCTTTGCGAACAGCCCGCCGAACTGGTCGAGATTGCGATGATGCACTCGGTCGTAGATCACGCCGACCAGAAAGAACATGCCGGCCGAGCTGATGCCGTGGGCAATCATCTGGAACATCGCGCCGTTGACGCCTTGCGCCCAGTAATCCGGGTTGAAATCGTACTTTCTCGTGGCGCTCCAAACTCCGAGGCCGAGCACGACGTATCCCATGTGGCTCACCGAGCTATAGGCCACCAAGCGCTTGAAATCCTTCTGGGCCATCGCGGCGAACGCCCCGTAGATCATGCTCACCACGCCGACGCCGCAGACAAACCAGGCCAGATCGTAACCGGCGTCGGGGCAGATCGGATAGCAAATGCGGATGATGCCGTAGCCTCCCATCTTCAAGAGCACGCCGGCGAGGATCATCGATATCGGGGTCGGGGCCTCGACGTGCGCATCGGGGAGCCAGGTGTGCAGCGGCACGGCCGGCACCTTGATCGCGAAGCCGATGAAGAGCAGCAAGAAGGCCCACCATTGCAGGTTCTTGCCCCACAGCAGCGGCTTGTGAATGTATTTGCCGTCGACCATCTCGCCGCTGAACGGCGATTCCGCAAGCTGCCCCATTTTGGTGAGGGCCAGGATATTGAACGTGTGCTGTGGCTCCGTCGAGGACCGAATGGAACTGGCAGCCTCGGGAGTGTCGGCCACCTTCGCCACGACCAATTGATCCGCCGAGAGCAGCCGCAGGTCGCTATTGAAATACAGCATCAAAATGGCGATCAACATAAACACGCTGCCGAGCAACGTGTACAGGAAGAACTTGATTGCCGCGTACTCGCGCCGCGGGCCGCCCCAAACGCCGATCAGGAAATACATCGGCAGCAGCATCACTTCCCAAAACACATAGAACAGAAAGAAATCGAGCGCGAGAAAGACACCGAGCATCCCTGTTTCCAAGAGCAGAAACAGGATGCAATACGCCCGCATCGCCTTCGTGATCGGCCAGCTTGCAGCCATCGCCAGCATGCTCAAGAACGACGTGAGCAGCACCAGCGGCAGGCTGATGCCGTCGAGCCCCATGAAGTAGAAGATCTTGAACGAGCTGATCCAAGGCAAGGAGAACGTATCCTGCATCGCGGCTTGCCCGACTGAGAAGCCGGTGCTTCCCGCCGCACCATTCGCGCCAGATGCCGACGGCCACGCCAAGAGCACCGTCAGCAGGAACACCGCGCCTGTTACGATCAGCGAAAAGAGCCGCATCGCCTCGGGCCGGTCCTTAGGAAAGAACGCCAAGGCCAGCGCGCCCAAGGCGGGCAGGAAGACGACCAGCGTCAGGAGCGTAGTGTATTGATTGGACATAGGCCGGAGGTCAGAGGTCGGAGGTCGGAGGTCGGAGGTCGGATTGTTGGAGTTCAGCCTTTAGGCGGCGGCAGGCTAAAGCCTGAACTCCAACTATTGGTCAATGGTCAGGGGCTGGACGCACCCCATGCCGAATTCCAGAAGAAGCTGATTAGGATGAATAGGCCGACGGTGCCAACCACGATCAGCACCACGTATTGCCGCAGCCGGCCCGTCTGCACGCCGCGCAGCCGCAGGCCGGTCGAATGAATCCAGCGGGCCGTCGCATTGACCAATCCATCGACGAACAGCCGATCGATCAAGTCGTCGAGCACCGAGACGCTGCGCACGGCGAGCGCGCAGCCGTTGATGAACGGGTCGATCACTTGTTTGTCGAAATCGGCCACGCGGCGCGAAACGAACATCACCGGGCGGACGAAGATCGTTTGATACAACTCGTCGAAATACCACTTGTTCCACAGCAGCCGGTAGATCCAGCGGAACTGATTGCAAATCTCGTCGGGGTTGAGCAGTTTCCAGGCGTAAATCACCGTGGCGAGCAAAAAGCCGGCCAGCGCCGTCGTGCTCGCGACCATCGTTGCGGAGATGTGCACCGCTACTTCGTGGCTCAGATGCTCCGCCGGGTGAACGAGCCAAGGCATGAAGACGCCGCCGTTGATCGTGGCGGCAGTCCCCGCTGGCCGCGCTTGTTCCAAAAGATCAGGCACACCGAAAATCGGCCAGCCGATGCAAACGGCAAATACCGCCAGCACGACCAGCGGGATATACATCACCTTCGGCGATTCATGGACATGATCGTGGACATGATGATCGCGAGGCGCACCGACGAACGTCATGTACCACAGTCGGAACATGTAGAATGCCGTGACCGATGCCCCGGCGGCGGCCACAAAAAAGAACACGCCGCACAACGGATTCGGATTGCTGTTCTTGAACGACAAAGTTTGGGCGATGATCGAGTCCTTGGAGTAATAGCCGCTCAGGCCGATCAAGAATGGAATCCCGCCCCCGATGATCGCCAGACAGCCGACGAGCATCGTGTAAGCGGTCCAGGGCATCTTTTTCCGCAGCCCGCCCATCTTCGTCATGTCGTTCGTATGGCAAGCGTGGATCACCGAGCCGGAGCAAAGGAACAGCAGGCTCTTGAAAAATGCGTGCGTGATGAGATGGAATAGTCCAGCCAGCCAGCCGCCGACCCCTAGCGCCAGCATCATATAGCCGAGTTGGCTGACCGTCGAATAGGCCAGCACCCGCTTGATATCGACGGCCGTGATGGCGATCGTGGCGGCCAGCGCGAGCGTGATGCAGCCGATGATGGCGATCACCAGCAGCACCTCCGGCGTGAAAACGGGATAGAAGCGGCCGACGAGATAAACTCCGGCCGCGACCATCGTCGCCGAGTGAACTAGAGCGGAAACGGGCGTGGGCCCTTCCATCGCATCGGGGAGCCAAACGTGCAGCGGGAATTGCGCGCTCTTGCCCACGCAGCCGCAGAAGATGCCCAAGCCGGCGATCAGCAACAGGCGATGGCCATAATGGATGGGATCGGGAGTTTCGCTGCCGTCGGAATTGACGATGACGCGCTTGCCGTCGCGCCAGTCGTGCAGCTCGCTTTCGACTTCGGACTCCGTGGCGGCGATTTCCTCTTTGGTAGGATGGCGCGGATCGGCCGCATGTTCCTTCAGAACTTGCCGCCGCAGCTTTACCGCGGGGCTCCCCGCGTCGTCGCGAACCATGCGGTCGGTCGCCTTGAGGGCATAATTGTTCTCCGGCGCTCGAACGAGGCTGAAGATGCCGCGCGACTCGATTTTCCCGCTCGCGTCTTTGCTGTCGCCGAAGGCAAACGTGCCCAGCGTTCCCCAGAGCGCCATCAGGCCGATGATCATGCCGAAATCGCCGACGCGGTTGACGATGAAGGCTTTGTTGCCGGCGTTCGAGGCGCTCTTGCGCTCATAGTAGAAACCGATCAAGAAGTAAGAGCAGATTCCCACCAGCTCCCAGAACACGAACACCATGAAGATGTTGCCGGCGATCACCAGCCCGAGCATGCTGAAGCAGAAGAGCGAGAAGTACTGAAAGAAGCGCGGGTAGCGCCCGTGGCGCTGCAGGTGGTGGCCGTCGGAGAGCGTCACCTCGTGATCGGTCACGTCGTGCAACTCGTCGTGCATGTAGCCCGAGGCGTAAAAGTGGATGCACGTCGCGATGAGCGTGATCATCGCGAACATGACGATCGTCAGGGCGTCGATGTAGTAGCCGATGGTAAGCTTGAGCGGCCCGATGACGGCGACCGTGTACCACTCGCCGCTGTAGTAGGCCGGAGGCGCGACAGGTTCAGATTCATCGCCACCGGCGGACTGCTTGCCGGCAGTTCCTTCGCTCGCAGCGGCCTTATCGACGGCTGTAGCCTTATCGACGGCGCCGCTCTCATTTGCCGCCGCGATCGCTTTCTGCCGCGCCGACACTACCGGATGCTGTGAAACCCAGCCGATCAAAGCCACGACCGACAGGACAAAGCCCGTCAGAATCGCCCCGGTGGCCACCCAGGCTGCCTTCCGGCCGTGCTTGCCCATCCGCGGACCGAAGAACACGATCAGCGCGAACGAGACCAGCGGCAAGAGCCAGGCCAGTCCCAACAGCACCGGTAATGTCGCGGCAAGATTCATGCGTGGCGTGACTTGATCGCTTCGTACTTTGTACTTCGCACTTCGTACTTAACCCTTGAGTTCATCCGCGCGATCCACGTCGACCGTCGAGTGGTTGTTATAGAAGTTGAGCGTGATCGCCAATGCCACCGCAGCCTCGGCCGCCGCCAACACGATGACGAACAGCGCGATCAGGCTGCCGTCCAAGCCGATTGAAAAAGTTGGATTGGCCTGGAGAAACTTGCTCCCGAAGGCTACGAAGTTCACGTTCGCTCCGTTGAGCACCAACTCGATCCCCATCAAGACGCCGAGCGCATTGCGCTTCGTGGCCATGCACACCACGCCGGCGACGAACAGGATCGCACCGACGACCAGGTAGTGCGAGACGCCGATGGGTTCGGTCAAGAGGTTCATGCGATTTTGGATTTCAAGATTCGATGCCGATCGTGCCGCGCGGCTTGGCGCGGCGCTTGGCTCGGGCCAGGTACGCCGCGCCGATCAACACAACCAGCAGATGCACGGACACGATTTCAAATGGCAGCAAATAGCCCGATAGCGTTCCTCTGGGTCCAGTATCCGGTTCGTCCAACTGATCCACGCGCGCCCCGAGCAGCCCGAGTCCGAGGCGCGTCGAGGTGGGTTGCGCTTGTGGAAGAGAATTTATCGCGGCCGCGGCTTTCGTTTGCGCCCCCTGATTCCAGTCCCCGATTTTGAACGCCGTCGGCAGCAACACGGCCAGAAGCGATCCGCCGACGAACGCCGTCAGGATCCATTCTCCGCCAGAGGTTTTCATCGAAATGAAGGGGCCTTGCGCGGTGAGCATCACGCCGAATACGAGCAGCACAAGCGTGCCGCCAACGTAGATCAGAATTTGCATCGCTCCGACGAAATCGGCCCCCGCCAGGAAGAACAGCCCCGCCGTCGCGCCCAGCGAAAGCACCAAATAGAACGCCATCCGAACGATATTGCTGGAGAACACGACGGCCAGCGCAAACGCGCAGGCGAGCAGCGAGAAGAGCAGGAACATGAACGAGTGCCAGTTGATCGCTTGCACGTCAGCGCCTCTCCCGTGAGTCAGCTAACCTAGACGCGAAGCTCGCCGCGGCGCGTTTTGCAGTCCCCTCTCCCTTTGGGAGAGGGTTAGGGTGAGGGGCGTCGCCTTCGACCTTCGTACTTTGTACTTGCGCGCCGTCAGCCAGCCAGCCCTCGCGGACTTCGGCCATCGGCGTCGATCGCAAAATTCCAAGGCCGCCTGGCAACTCGTATTTCCAGAGCATCGCACCCAAGAACATGACGGCGGCGATCGGCGTGCAGTATTTCAAGCAGGTCTTCATCACCTGATCGATGCGCAGCCGCGGCAACGTCCAGCGGACCCACATCATCAGCGTGATGCCCAGGCTGCATTTGAACATGAAATTGAGCATCCCGAGCAAGTTGCCAAAGTAATGCAGCAGGGGATTTGTGGAATGGGCCAGGCCAAGCCACTGCGTGATCGGCACGGGGCCGTTCCAGCCGCCGAAGAACAGGATCGATGCCAATCCGCTTACGGCAAACATCGACCCATACTCGGCCATGAAGAAAAAGCTCCACCGCAGGCCGGAATACTCGGTGTGGAAACCGGCGACCAACTCACTCTCGGCCTCCGCCAGATCGAACGGGGCACGGTTGACGCTGGCGGTCGCGCAGGTGAAGTACACCCAGAAGATGATGAACGTGAATGGATCGTGGAATATAAACCAATGCGTGAACCATCCCCGCTGCATCTCGCCGATCGTTACCAGATCCATCGAGCCCGCGATAAGCACCGGCACGACGATGCACATCCCCAGCGGCACCTCGTAGCTCACCACTTGGGCCGCCTCGCGCATCGCCCCGAATAGCGACCACTTCGAGGCCGACGAGTATCCGGCCAGGATCACGCCGAAGACTTCCAGCCCCAGCACGGCGATGATGAAGAATACCGCCACATTCAGCCGCAGCCCGACCCAGTTGTCGGCGAATGGAAGGGCGAAATACGCCGCGAACGAGGCGCAAAAGCTGACATACGGGGCGACGCGAAAGAGCATCCCGTCCGCCCCCTCGGGCATCAGGTCTTCTTTCGTGATCAACTTCAGACCGTCGGCTAGCGATTGGAGCCAGCCGAATTTACCGCCGACGCGCGTTGGCCCCAGCCGATCCTGAATGCGGCCGGAGACCTTTCGCTCCAGCCAAATGAAAAACAGGGCGCCGACGGCGACCACATTGATCAGCAGGGTCCCGTGGATCACCGCGGCCAAGGCGTAGCTCAGCCAGGACCACCATCCCCACGAATTGATAAAGAATTCGGCCACCGCGTCTGCGTCGTATTTGAACGGGAAAGCGGCGGTCTGCGGCGCTGGAAGTCCTCGCCGCCCACTTCCCGGCTTGTGTTCGTGCGCCCCAGCCGCAACCCATTCTCAGAAGCGGATGGAACTCGGTTTGGGCATGGCACTTGAGATCGTGAAATATGGCACAAAGTGCCTCGCGAACACAAGCCCCTGACGGGCAGTTTTTTCGCCTGGACATTAACGACGGAGCTCAATACGCTTTCGCCAGCACGACGCGGCGGCCGCGTTTGCCGGTAAAGATGCAGCGCCCGTCGCCGCCATCGCCGCCGATTTCGCCGAGTCGCGACACGCAGCGGATCGTCACCTTGAGGTCCTTCAAGAGTTGATCCACCGCTGGATCTTCGGCCACGTGAGCCAAGGCGAAGCCGCCGTGGATCTCTGGCTGCTCCTCGTTTTTCGGCGTGAAGTAGCGGATAAACTCGTCGCGGTCGTTGAATTCGCGCGTGTTGGCTTCGCGCGCCGCAAGCGCCCTCTGAAAGAGTGCGGTTTGAATCTCGCCAAGCCGCTGATCGACGGTGGCGACAAACTCGCCGCGAGGGACGGATTTCTTTTCCTGTGTGTCGCGGCGGCCGACGAAGAGCGAATCGCCGGCCACGTCGCGCGGCCCGATCTCCAGCCGCAATGGCACTCCTTTCTTGATGTGCTGCCAGGTTTTCTCCCCGCCGCGCAAATCGCGGGTGTCGAAGATCACCCGAATTCTCTCGCCGTCGTAGGTCTTAGTCGCCAATTCTTGTTGCACGCGGCGGCAATAGTCGAGCACCGCGCTTTGCTCTTCGTCCGTGCGGAAGATCGGCAGAATGACGACATGCGCTGGGGCCAATCGCGGCGGAAGCACCAGCCCATCGTCGTCGCTATGGGTCATGATCAGCGCGCCGACCAGCCGAGTCGAAACGCCCCAGGAAGTGGTCCAGGCGAACGTTTCCTTGCCTTCCTGATTGAGAAACTTGATCTCCTGGGCCCGCGAGAAGTTCTGCCCGAGAAAGTGCGACGTGCCGGCCTGAAGCGCTTTGCGGTCCTGCATCATCGCCTCGATGCTGTAGGTATTCACCGCGCCGGGGAATCGCTCGCCGGCAGTCTTTTCTCCCTTGATGACCGGCATTGCCATGTAGTCTTGGGCGAACGTCGCATAAAGATCGAGAATCTTGAGCGTCTCCTCCATCGCCTCGGCCTCGGTCGCGTGGGCCGTGTGACCTTCCTGCCACAAGAATTCGGTCGTGCGGAGAAAGAGGCGGGTGCGCATCTCCCAGCGCACGACGTTCGCCCATTGATTGATCAGGATCGGCAGATCGCGATACGATTGCACCCACTTGGCATACATCGCGCCGATAATCGTTTCGCTCGTGGGCCGAATGACGAGCGGCTCTTCGAGCTTTCCGGTAGGAACTAGCCCGCCGCCAGGGCCGGCCTCAAGCCGATGGTGGGTGACCACGGCGCATTCCTTGGCAAAACCCTCGACGTGCTGCGCCTCCTTTTCCAAGTAACTCAGCGGGATGAAAAGTGGAAAGTAGGCGTTCTGATGCCCGGTCTCCTTGAACATCCGGTCGAGCGTGCGCTGGATGTTTTCCCAGATCGCGTAGCCCCAAGGCTTGATGACCATGCAACCGCGGACGGGCGAGATTTCCGCCAGATCGGCGGCCTTGACGACCTGCTGATACCATTCTGGATAGTCTGCTTCGCGAGTGGGAGTGATCGCAGTTTTCGGAGCTTTTGCCATGGGAAAGGTGGCGAGAGATAGTTGAAAGTCAAATGTCAATTGCGACGCTGACGTTTCGTTAGCCCGCTCGCTTGCGATCCGGTGGGCGCTTTGCGCGTCGGTTCGCAAGCGAACCGGTTAACGGGACATTGCCAGCCGGTTCAAACACCGCTCACTCAAACCGCCGGACCATCACGGCGCTGGCTTGGCCTTGCGGCGTGACGCTCAGATTGATGAAGCTGCGGCCGGGCTCGGAGTGAGCGGGACCCGCCGGCGTGATCCGGCATTCGGGATCGGGAGTCTCGTAGTTCAAGATGGGTGGCAAGCAATCGTTCGACAGGGCCAGCACGCTGGCGATCAGCTCGACCATGCCGCTCCCTGCTCCGAGGTTGCCGAAAAAGCTCTTGGCGGCCGTGACCGGGATCCGGTTGGCCCGCTCGCCGAACACTTCGCGGATTGCCCGGGCTTCATCGGCATCGCTCGTGCGCGTTGAAAGACCGTGGGCGTGAATGTGGCCAACGTCGTCGGGGGGCGCGCCGGCCTCGGCGAGCGAGCGGCGGATCACGTTGGCCAGCGCTACATCGCGGTGAGCGACATAGTTCTTATCGGTGGCCTGCGACGATCCGGTCCCGACGATCTCAGCGTAAATCATCGCGCCGCGGGCTTCTGCCGAGCCCAGTTCCTCCAGCACGACGAGCGCCGCCCCTTCGCCGAGCACCATGCCGCTCCGATTGAGATCGAACGGACGGCTGGCTCGGGCCGGATCGACGCCGTTCGAGGCCAACTCTTCCTGCTGCGCGGCGTGGACCGATTTCATCGGATGGACCCGTGTGCCCGTCGCGCCGGCCGCCATGATGTCAGCGCTACCGCGAGTGATCGTGTGAAACGCCTCGGCCACGGCCAGATTGGCGGCCGCCTCGCGATGCGTGATCGAGTTGTTCGGGCCACGAAGGTCGTTGTAGATCGCCACGTGGCTGGCCGGCATGTTCGGCAGATACTTGAGCAGCCACAGGGGAGTGATCTCGGCCATCCCCTCCTTACCCCAGCGCGAATAATCAAAGACGCCCTGTTCCGACCGACAACGATTCACCGCCGCGCTGAAATCCTCCGGCAGCGTGAGCATGTAGTCGGTGCCGAACACGCAGCCAATCCGCTCGGGATCGACGCCGCCGACCGCAATCTTCGCGTCGGCCAAGGCCAATTGCGCCGCGGCTACCCCCATCTGCGATTCGCGGCACATCAGCTTCAGCCCCTTGCGAATCGCCTTTTTCTGCTCTTTGTCGAGCGGGCCGAATTCCTCGATATCGCCGGAGAACTTGGCCTCCGCGGCAAATCGGGCCGGCAACGCCTCGACCAGTGGGCTGTTGAACGGCCCTACACCGCTGCGACCGGAAACGAGCGCATCCCAGAGGGCCTCCTTCGAATTGCCCAACGGGCTGACCAGGCCGATGCCGGTGATAACGACGCGACGAACCATGATCTTAAATACGAAGTACAAAGGGCGAAGTACAAAGCCGAGACAGGACGTCGAATCGCGACCTGTATTTGCTCGGCAAGTATCGATCCGCCGGCTTTTCCGGCGTCAAATCCTCGCCGACCAGTATAACGCACCCATTTTGCCGGGATAGTGGAAAGCGGCCATCGACAGAGGTCAGAATCAGCGTTCTCGCCATCCCCGATCGATTTGTACTTCGTACTCTGTCCTTCGTACTTCGTACTTGTTAGTAGCGGCCGCGGTACATCGAATTGTCGCGTTGGCCGGTGCGCGGCGGCGCGACGGGGGGCTTGCCGTTCGCCCCGCGATTATCGACGAAGACGAGCAGCTCCGCTCGCGGTGACTGCGTTATGAGCGGCAGTCTGACGCTTGGTTCCGGCGTCAACGGCGTCGCGATCACGCCGAAGCTGATTAGCAGCACCTGGTCGTTCGGCCAATGGAACCGCTCGTGGACTCGATAGCTGGCCCACTGCGGCACGTCGATGTCCGTATGCTGCCGCGGCGAGATGACCGTGGGCACGTCGATCGTCACCGGGACCATCTTTTCGAGTTGATCGACGTGGCACTTGAGCATCGCGTCGATCGATTTGCCATCGAGCGATAGGAGCGGGCTGAACTCCAGCGAGAAACCCTCCTCGAATTGCGAAATCTGCGGCTCGAAGCCGGGATGGGCCTGCTCGGGGTGCAGAATTACGGCGCTCGAATAGTTTCGCGGGCGCATCGTCGAGACGACCGTCGATTGGCCGTTGTTCACGAGTAAATAGGGGGAGTTGTATTCGCGGAAATCACTCCGCTTGCGCATATCGGCCACCAGCAACGACGCATCTTCCTTAGCGAGAATCCAGGCCTGAATCCCCTGCGACTGGACGGTCACAGGATGCAGCATCTTTTGGGCCTTCGCCCGCCAACTCGGCGTGCCGATGCTGGCGATCCGCAGGCCGAACGATTGCGTATCCGCCTCGCTGTTGACGAACCGATCGACCATCTCGGAAACCACTGCCTGCATTTCCGGCGTGTGATAGACGCGGAGCGTGCGATGGTCGGCGCTCAATAGGCCGACCGGATCGGAATGCCAGGCCTCGTAGCCCGTTTCGCGAAGAATCCAATCGACGATCGCCTGCTCGGGACGATTCGTGGATGTGACGCGGAGCGTATAGGGGGTGATGTCATATTCGCGCCAGATTTGGCCCTTGTCGTTGGGGAGCGTACCGTTGCCGTTGGTCACCTTGGCGATCGGAGCGCGCTGCATGGCGGGAGTCGCCGTGGCACTAGCGCGCGTAGCCGGCGGGATGGAGTAATTCGACGAGGGAGCGCTGTTCGATGCGGCGGCCGATGGCGACCGCCACATGGAATGGCTCGTATCGGCGCCGTTGTCGGTCGACGGTCCAACGGAACCCATGGTCGGCAGTGGGACCGCAGGACCAGGATTTAGCGGGCCGGGGGCTTGCCCGCGGGCGAAACAAGCGAACATCAGGCTGGCAGCGACGCCCACCAGCAGGGCTTTCGACGAGGCGAGCATCGGTCAGCCTCCTTGCTGAACGAAAGTGCAAACAAACGGCCCGTCTGGGCCGGCGCGGGAGTATAGGGATCGCGCTAAAGCCGAGCAAGGGCGGCAGGTACAGGTACGAAGTACAAAGTGCGAAGTACGAAAGGGAACCGGCAGCACCCCAACTGACTGAAACGATAAACTGGTGCGATTGGGAAATCCTGGAAATCTTTTTCCGGCGCGTCCCGTCTCACTTCTTCGCCAATTCGGCCTCGATCACGCTCACGACTTCCGGCGAGTCGGGTTTCGTTCGCGGCTCGAATCGGGCGACAACTCCTCCGTCGCGGCCGATGATGAACTTCTCAAAGTTCCAGCTCACATCTCCCTTCCCCTTTGGCTTCACATCGAGCGATTTCAAATACTTGTAGAGTGGGCAGGCGCCGTCTCCATTGACCTCGATTTTGGCGAACATCGGGAAGCTGATGTTGTATTTGGTCGTGCAGAACTTGGAAATCTCCTCCGCCGTGCCCGGCTCTTGCCCGGCAAATTGGTTGCAGGGGAAGCCGAGAATCGCCAGTCCGTCCTTCTCATATTTTTCGTGCAGGGCCTCCAGCGGCTTGTATTGTGGAGTCAGCCCGCACTTGCTCGCTACGTTCACGATCATCACCACCTTACCGTGATACTGACTCAAGTCGACATGCTTGCCGTCGAGCGAATTCATCGTGAAGCTCAAAGCAGTCGGGGTCTTCTCGACAGCAGCGGTAATTCCAGTGGCCAAGGCAAATACTCCTGTAAATGCGGCGAGCACGAAGATTCTGAACATGAAGGTATCTCCTATCGGGCGGGACGAAAGTGTCGTGGGTTATGGGCAGGCGCCGGCGACGGCGGAACACGCAGCCTACCGTCAGCCGAATGGAATTTCAAGCAACCCTAAGCCGGACTGTAGTGGAATTCGTGCTGGGCCGCGTTCTCGAAGGCCGCGCAACTAATAGTTTCTCGGTTTCGCAAATCGCGAAGTCTTTCTTTCATGGCTGAGCAGACCGATCATTGCGATCGCCAGCAGCACGATCGTCGTGGGCTCCGGCACCGTTGCGGATGCGAATTCGGCGCTCGGATTATTCAGCGAAAGCGCGAGGTCCGTGCCCATCGAGTCGCTGCTAGCCGTGTCGCCGATCAAGGCGCTGGAACCCAGCCCCGCGCCAAACGGATCGCTCGGCGAGAGCGAACCGGCTAACGACATGTCGCTTGCCAGCGGATTGCCGTTGGAATCCGAGGCGTCGATCGTCACCAGGGCCGGGCTGCCGGATGCGCCCCCGACGAACAAAGCATTCTGGATGATGTGGTCGGCGGTGAGACTGCCACCGGCGTTCACCTGCGTTATGCCAGTGCCATCGAGTCCACCCATGATTCGACTGGTTTCTGCGACCTTCGCGCTGCCGTCGTTGACTACATGCCCGATAATCGTGCCGATGCCCTCGAGCAACCCGTTGGGACCGACGTGCAAAGTTCCAGCGGCGGCTGGCAAGCCGCCCGACCCGACTGCCATTCGTCCCCCTGTGACATTGACCGTTCCTTGAGCGCCGATTTGTAGCTCGCTACCGACAGTGACTGCGCCATTCGAGGCGACGACCAGCGAGCCGTTGCCGCCCGAGCCACTCCCGCCGGAACCGCTGCCGTCACTGGCTATGAAGAGGGAGCCGTCCACGTTCCAAGTCGAATTCGTGCCGGTTACGGTCGCATGGCCGACGGCGCCGGAGAAGCGGCCAACGTAGCCGCTGGCGGAGTGGACCAATCCTCCCGCTTCGACCATCATCGTGCCTTGCCCATCAAAGCCAACGGACAGGCCACCATTCTGGGTCCAGGTCGAACCGGCACCGGTAACCGTTACCGTGCCGGTGCCGCCCGTGTTTCCCCCGATCACCCCGCTCGTTCCGGTGGGAGACCCCGTCGAACCGGTCGAAAACACAGCGCCCGCGGCGATGGTCAGCGAACCGGCTCCGCTATTGCCAACATCCATCTGTTCGGCAATGGTCCAAGTCGTGCCGGCATCCGTAATGGTCAGATCCCCTTGGCTGCCGGCGGAGGCCCCGACGAGGGCCCCCCCTTGGCCAGTAACCGCCGCGCCGCCGCTGAACTGGGCCGTCGCGCGGCCGCCGGTGGCGACGGCAAGAAACTGCGCAATGTCCATTTTCGAGTTCGGGCCGCTCACGGTGATCGACGCCGTGCTGTCCGCATCGAGCGCGACGTTCGAACCTGTGATCGAGGCCGTGCCGCTGGTGATTGTCAGCGACGACTGACCTTCGCCTCCGAGCGTGAGGCCTCCGGAGAAAGTGCCGCCATTGATGACGACGTTGCCGACGGAACCGCTGGCGGCGGCGGTGGAGAGGATTGGTGTGGTGACTTGGGCGCCGTTGTTGATGTTGAGCGTCCCGTGGCCGGCGTTGCCGATAGACAGTGCGCTCGATGCATTGAGCGAGGAATTGGCGCCGGTTACGGTGATGGTGGCCGTGCTGTCGCTGGAGAGGGCCACGTTCGCGTTAGTGAGCATCGCGGCGCCGCTGTTGATCGTTAGCGACGACTGACCATGGCCCCCAAGCGAGAGGCCGCCGGAGAGCGTGCCGCCATTGATAACGATATCGCCGACGGAGCCGCTGGCGGCGGCGGTCGATAGCAGCGGAGTAGTGACTTGGGCGCCGCTGCCGATGGTAAGAGTCCCCTGACCGTCCGTGCCGACCGACAGCGAATTCGAAACGTTGAGTTGAGAACCGGCGCCGCTGAGGGAAATGTCGCCGATCGCACCGCTGGCCAGGGCGGTGCTGAGCAGCGGTGTGGTGACTTGGGCGCCGTTGTTGATGTTGAGCGTCCCGTGGCCGGCGCTGCCGATAGACAGTGCGCTCGATGCATTGAGCGAGGAATTGGCGCCGGTGACGGTGATGGTGGCCGTGCTGTCGCTGGAGAGGGCCACGTTCGCGTTGGTGAGCATCGCGGCGCCGCTGTTGATCGTTAGCGACGACTGACCATGGCCCCCAAGCGAGAGGCCGCTGGAGAGTGTGCCGCCATTGATGACGATATCGCCGACGGACCCGCTGGCCGCGGCGGTGGAGAGCAGCGGCGTGGTGACTTGGGCGCCGCTGCCGATGGTAAGCGTCCCCTGACCGGCGGTGCCGACCGACAGCGAATTCGAAACATTGAGTTGAGAACCGGCGCCGCTGAGGGAGATGTCGCCGACCGAGCCGCTTGCCAGGGCCGTGGAAAGGAAAGGCGTAGTGACTTGGGCGCCGCTTCCGATGTTGAGCGTTCCGTGGCCGCCCGTGCCGAGCGATATCGCGGTCGAGGCGTCGAGCGTCGAACTGGCGCCGGTGACGGTGATAGTCGCCGTGCTGTCGCTGAATAAGGCCACGTTGACGTTGGTTAGCGACGCCCCGCCGCTGTTGACCGTCAACGACGCTTGGCCGTGGCCACCGAGTGTGAGCGGGCCAGAGCACGTTCCGCCATTGATCGAGATGTCTCCGACCGATCCGCTGGCGGCCGCGGCCGTGAGCAGGTTCGCATTGAGTTGGGCGCCGTTATTGACGTTTAGCGTGCCGAGCCCGTTGACGCCGACATTGATGCCGTTGGAATTCGAGTCGTTCCAAAGAGTGCTGGAGCCCGTGAGGATCACGGTGCCGCTGGTGGCCGAATCGAGGCCGAGCGATGCGCCATTGCTGGTCAGCGTGCCCGATCCGGTCACCGTCAAGGAGGCGCCCCCCAGTCCGCCGCCGTCGATCAGCGAACCAATGACGAAGCTCCCCGCGCCGGTCACCGTGAGATTACCGGTCGCGGCATTAGGAGGAGCGTTGAACGCATCGAAGTTGAAAACCCAGGTGTTGTTCTGCACATCGAGCGCAGCGACGGTAGCCGTGCCGGCCGCAAAGGGGATCGTCTGCGGCGGATTGATGATTTGCTTGTTGAAGTCACCGAAATAAACCCGGAATGGGCTATTCGGGGGAGGATTCACCGCGTTGAAGACGGCGCGGTCGGAAGCGCCCGGAAATCCGGCGCTCCAATTCGATCCATCGAACCATGACGCGTCGAGCGGAAACTCCAGATTGGGCTGCGACTGCGGAGTCCAAACGCTATTCATGGCGCGTCCGTTGCCGGCCAAGAGTCCCAACCCGATCAATGCCGTCAATCCGCAACACCGAACTGTTTCCAAAACCATGCGGACCAGATTGCAATCGCGATACCCGTGCCAGCCGTACATGGGAATCCCCTTTACAATGGCGCCTCGCTTTTTCAGTTGATCGAATAGGTTCGCCTCGCAAACGGATTGCTCGGACCGTGGCGGTCCACAGTGCCTAGCGCAAAGCCGATTCGGAACTACAAAGTAGACAACGGGGCCCGGAACTGCAAGTATTCTGAACGGTTTCGCGTCGCCAAGCTATCTTTCGGAGGCCGGCAGTCCTGGAGCGCCAAGCCAAGTCCTCCGCCGCACGCGACTCACTCAAACCGGATTTCCACGATCTCGAACTTCATCGTTCCGGCCGGGACGGGAATCTCCACCTTTTGCCCGATCTTTTTACCCAGCAGCCCTTGAGCCAGCGGGCTGGTGACGAGGATCTTGCCCGTGTCGTAGTCCTCTTCTCCGGCGCCGACGAGCGTGAAGATTTCCTCGTCGCCGAAATCGAGGTCCTTGACGACCACCGTCGCCCCGAACACGATCTCGTCCTTCGGCAGCCGCGAGGGATCGACAATCGAAGCCCGCGCCAGCTTGTCGCGGAGCAGATTGATCTTGGCTTGCAACAACCCCTGCGACTCGCGGGCGCCGTGATATTCGGCATTCTCGCTGAGATCTCCCTCGCTGCGCGCGGCGGCCACGCGCTGCGCCAGCTTGGGCATCTCCACCTGCTCCATGTGGTCAAGCTCTCCCTTGAGCTTGTCGTACCCGGTACGAGTCATTGGGACTAAATCGGACATGGTTCCCTCGAAAACGAACGATCGCAAAAAAAACGCGGCCTCCGATACGCTGGAGACCGATGCGATGATTCTAGTCATTTGCGGCCGGGAGTGCGATCCTCGGGAAAGTAGAGGAGCCGGCCGCAGGACTTGCAAAAAACCACGGTCGATCCGTGCAGTTGGCTCATGATATTGGGGGTGAGTTGCTGGTGGCAGCCGCCGCAGCTTTCTCCCTCGACCTGCGCCATGGCGTCTTCCCCCTTGGCCTTGACGACGCGATTGTAAACGTCGCGCAGCTCGGCCGGCAGCCCGGTCTCCGCCACCCGCAATTCCTCTTCCAACCGCTGGACATCTGCCAGCAGCGACTCTTCCCGCGAGCGGACAGCTTGCTGCACTTTCACCGTTTCCTCTTTCACCTTGACCATCTGTTGGTCGGCCTCGACGATCGCCTGCTTGAGCTGATCGACCTGTTCCATGGCTTCGAGAATCTCATCGGCCAGCACGCTATTGGCCATCTCATCGGCCAATATCTGCTCGCGCAGGGCCTGATACTCGCGATTGGTGCTACATGCGTTCAGCTTCACCTTGAGATCGATGATCTTTCCTTCTCCCGACTTGAGCAGTAATTGCTTTTGATCGACGGCCATGCGAGCGGCCTTGACCTCGGTCTGGGTCTTCGCCAGCCGCTCTTCCGCCGCGGCTAGGGCCGCCTGCCGCGCCTTGATTTGCTTGGGGCCGCTTTCAAGTCGCTCGCGAAGATCGGACAATTGCCGATGGATTCGGTGCAATTCGCGAAGCGCGGCCGCATTGAACGCCATGATGATGCCTCCCGTTGGATCTCGTACTTATAAGCATACGCCGCAGTGCAAGACGCGCCCAGCGGCAAACTGGCCGCGGAGGGCATTCACGCGATCAGGGTGTGTCAAGCAAAGCGCAGACGCGCCGAGTAGCACGGCGGGTTTGCCGGGTCCCGGTGCGTCCGCGCAAACTTTACGCATCCTACGGCTGCTGTGGCTCGCTACTTCAAACAGCCAACTGTTGGAAGCGCATGAAAAAAGCCGCCGGTCCCAAGAGACCGGCGGCTCAAGTTGTTTTGCTCCGAACTGAATTCTCGGGAATTCAGGTGCGTGAATTATTCACGAGTTCGGAATTTTGGCGAATTCCCCTACGCGCTCTGCTGCAGCGCCGCGCATTGTTCGGCGGCCTCGCCGAGGAAGCCCTCGAGCTGCTTGCTGCGTACGGGATGCTGGAGCTTGCGGAGCGCTTTGGCCTCGATCTGCCGCACGCGCTCGCGCGTGATCTTGAAAATTCGGCCCACCTCTTCCAGAGTATAGGTGTAGCCGTCTCCCAATCCGTAGCGCAGACGGACAATTTCGCGCTCGCGGAACGTGAGGGTCTTAAGCAGCCCTTCGACCTTTTGCCGCAACATGCCGTGGGAGGCCGAAATAATTGGGCTTTCCGTCCCGCCGTCTTCGATGAATTCGCCGAAGCTGCTGTCTTCGCTCTCGCCGACCGGGCGATCCAGGCTCACCGGGTGCCGCCCGATGTTCAGCACGCGGCGGACTTCTTCGATCGGCATGTCGGCGGACCGGGCGATTTCCTCGGTCGTCGGCTCGCGCCCCATCTCTTGTTGCAGCCGCTTCGACACGTTTCGCAACCGCGAGAGCACGTCGATCATGTGGACCGGGATGCGGATCGTGCGGGCCTGATCGGCGATCGCCCGAGTGATCGCTTGACGAATCCACCAGGTGGCATAGGTCGAGAATTTATAGCCGCGGCGGTATTCATACTTGTCCACGGCCCGCATCAGCCCCGTGTTCCCCTCCTGAATCAGGTCGAGGAAGCTGAGGCCGCGATTGCGGTATTTCTTGGCGATGGAAACGACCAGCCGCAAATTGCCGCTGGATAGTTGCCGCTTGACCTGCTCGAAATCCTGGAACTGCTGCCCCATTGTCTCGCGGCGATTGCGAAGGCTGCGGGGGCTCTCTTGCGCGAGGAGCATCAGGTCGTGCAATTCCTTGCGACAAAGGCCGAGCTGGTCTTTCGCGCCTGGCAGATTCCGCAGCTCGTGAATCCGAGCCCGGAGAAAATCCATCCGCCGCGACACTTCATTCATCTGCTTGACCATCTGCTGAACGCGTCGCGTGCGAAGGCTCAGCTCTTCGACGAGCGTCAGGGCCTTGCTGCGGCGGCGGCAGAAGCGGCGGCGGGCCTCGATCCATTCGCCCCGCGGCGTTTTGCGACTCAACAATTTGCGGAAGTCTTCCCTATTCGCCGCCAGCAGTTGCTTGAGCGTCGCCAGATTGTGCGGCATGCGGGCCATGATCTGCTCTTTGGTCAACCGTTCGGTGAGCGAGACCTTGATCGTGCGATCGAACGGGAGGACTCCCTTATAAACCTTTTCCAGCGTCTCGATCGTGCCCTGCATCGCGAAATTGCAGCCCAGCACGGATCGGCGGAATCGCTTCCGCGTGACTTCGATCTTTTTGGCCAGCGAGATTTCCTCTTCGCGGGTCAAAAGCGGGATGATCGCCATTTGCGATAGATACATCCGCACCGGATCGTCGCTCAGTTTCGGCAACTGCTCGGCGGAGAGCGGGCGGTCGATCTCGGCTGCGCGGCGGCCCTCGCTCGCAACAGCCTCGAAATCGCGGGCCGATTCGCCGGCTGCATCGTCCATCGCGCAGAGCGCCTCGGCCGGCGGCTCGGTGACGAGTTCAATCCCCAGTTCGTCGAGCGCTATCAGCAGGTTGTCGAGCTTCTCGGGAGTGACCGCCTCGTCGGGCAAATAATCGTTGACTTCGTCGTAGGTCAAATAGCCCTGGGACTTTCCCTTGGCAACTAATTCGTTCAGTTCGGTGTCGATCTGGTCCATCAGATCCTCCTCCCGCGCATCTTGCGCGCGGACTGGGTGCCGTGAGCGCGCGACGGGAGCCGTCGTGGATCGCTGGGTGCGCGATTCATCCGTGACTTCGCTCCATCGGTCGCTCGAAATCCGCCGAGGCAGGTATGGACTGAGATGCAAATTACGGGAACATCTGGGTCAAAACCTGTTCGGTGCAAAGCATCCTACCCCTCCGTGGGCGCGGAAATGCCTTGGCGACGTCTCTCTTGGTCGATCAGTTGTTGCAGCATGGTCAATTCCTCGGCCGCGTCGAGCTTGCCTTCCTGCAAGACCCGCGTTTGGGCGCGGACCTGCCGCTCGCCGTCGCGGCGACGGAACCCTTCCAACAACTCACGCAATCGCAAAGCGACATCGTGAGTCCCCTTGTTCTGCCCATTCTCGTCCAGTTGCACGAGTAGGTTTTTGTAATGCGGCTCGTCGAATTCCAATAGCATGCGATCAAAGCTCGGCGTCACGCCCGCCGCGGAAAGCGAGCAGCAGGTCGCGAAGATCCGCCGGCAAGCCTCCGAAGCGAGATGCTCGGGGCGGATCACCTCGGCGACGGCGCGGACCGATTCAGGCTCCAAGAGCAAAATCTCCAGCAGTTCTCGATCCCAGATGCTCAGGGGCTCGGTCGGCGCGACAGGCTGGCCTGCCGCGGCGGAAATTGGTTTGGTGGTTCGCTGCTTGCCGCGCAATTCGCCGACCCGCTGCCGCAATACGACTTCGTCAACGTCGAACATCCGGGCCAGTCGAGAGAGCATCGTCCATTCGCGAACGCGCGTCTCGCTGGTCGATCCTTCGCGCAACCGAGGCGCCTTGGCGATCGTTTGCAGGAGGCCGTCGAGCGCTTTGCTGGCCTCGTGGGGCTGCTTCTGGATGTCCAGCCCGCGCGTGGCCATGCGGAACGCGTGCTCCAGCCCATCGACGGCAGCGCTCAATCGCGCACGAAATGCATCCGCGCCGTGGGTCAGCAGGAAATCGCACGGATCGAGTTCGTCGGGCAAGATGACGATCCGCAGATCGACTTGCTCAGCGACGAACAGCGACAGGATTTCGCCCGTCCGCTTTTGGCCCGCCTTATCACCATCGAGTACCAGCACGATCGTGTCGGCAAACCGCCGCAGCAAGCGGATGTGCCGGTCGCCAAGTGCCGTGCCGAGCACAGCAACCACGTTCTCGCATCCGAACTGTCGCGTCATGATGCAGTCCGTGTAGCCTTCCATCACGATGGCGATGTGGCTCTTGGTGATCGCATCGCGGGCCAAATCGAGCCCGTACAGCATGTTGCTCTTGGAAAACAGCGGCGATTCGGGCGAGTTGATGTATTTGGCTGGATTCGTGGCGGCAGCTTCCGGCAAGATGCGCCCGCCGACGGCAATGGCGCGGGCTTGCGCGTCGCGGATCGAGAACAATACTCGACCTTTGAAGCGGTCGTAATGCCCGCCGCCATCCTTGTGCACCAACAAGCCAATCCGTTCGAGGACCTTCGGCGAAATTCTGCTCTTCAGCGATTGTTGGATCAGCCAGTCCCAGCGATCGGGAGCGAAACCGAGGTGAAAACGGCGCACGCTATCGCCGTCGATGCCGCGATCACGGAGATACTTGCGCGCCGGCTCGGCTTCCGCGGAATTCAGCAGACACTCGTGAAACGCTTGCTCGGCCCAGGCGGCGGCCTGATACAGTGTGCGCTTGTCGTCGGCACTACCGCTGATCCCGCTGGCGCCCACTGCCGCGCCGCCACTCGCGCGATATGGTGTGAGTTGAATTCCCGCCCGGTCGGCGAGCATCGACAGCGCCTCGGGAAACTCGACGTTCTCCATCTTCATCATGAAGCTGAAAATGTCGCCGCCGATGTCGCAGACCCAGCACTTGAACGACTGGCGTTCCGGATTGACTTGCAGGCTGGGGCGCGTGTCGTCGTGCCAGGGGCAAAGGGCCTTATATCCGCGCCCTTCGCGGCGCAATTGCAGATAGCTGCCGGCCAGATCGACGATGTCGATCGCCTGCCGGACCCGCTCTTTGTCGTCGAACGACGTTCGCGAAGCCACCCTGGACCCCCGATCGAACCGCGCTGTCGAAGAGGTGGATTCGGCCGCGGCGGCCGGCGGGTCCACCTTGACCCATCTAACCAGTTTTAGCACAAAAAACTGGCCTTGCCATCCATGACAGTGGGGCGATTATAGGAACGCCCTCCGGCAGGGTCAACGCCGGAAAATGCCATTGACGAAACGCCAAAAAATGCTGCGTTTCCCGAGGCTTTTTGCGTTTTCCGAATACTTCGATTGGCACTGGCGAGAATTTTTTTGTGAACTCCCGCACGCGATTCGTTTGCCCAATCGACCGTGACCAATGTATCTTGCGAATCATTTATCGACCTCCCATCTCACTCAATCCAAAATCGAAAATCCGAAATGGCGCAACCCGTCCTGATCCTCGGCGCCGGCATCAATGGCGCGGCGCTCGCGCGCGAGCTGGCGCTCAACGGCGTCGGCTCGGTGATCGTGGATATTCATGACATTGCATCCGGTGCAACCGCCTATTCGTCGAGATTGATTCACGGCGGCCTGCGATACCTCGAATACGGCGAATTCGATCTGGTCCGCGAATCGCTCGAAGAGCGAACGCGCTGGCTGCGACTGGCGCCGCAATTTGTCCGCCCGCTGCGGCTATTCATTCCGATCCGCAGCCGCCGTGGTGGATTGATCGCGGGTGCAAGAAAGTTTCTCGGCATGAAGCCCCGACGGGGCGGCAGCCAGCGCGTCAAGCATCATGGGTTATGGTCCGTCCGCCTCGGGCTTTGGCTCTACGACGTGTACGCCCACGATCCCACGCTCCCGCGCCGCCGGCTCTATAAATCGCGCTCGCCCGACGTCGTTCGCATTGATTCGACGAAATACCGCTGGATGTACGCATTCTCTGATGCACAGATCGTTTATCCGGAGCGGTTCACGCTCGCACTCTTGGAAGATGCTCGGCAAATCGCGGAAGCCGCGGGAATTCCGCTGCGGATATTCACCTATCATCGGGTAACGATCGACGGCCAAACCGCAACCGTTCATCCGCTCGATCGGCCGGACGAAACGGCATTTTCATTTCAGCCCTCCGCCGTAATCAACGCCACGGGTGCGTGGGTGGATCGAACGCTTTCGGCCCTGAATGTTCCATCAAAGCCGCTGATGGGCGGAACGAAGGGGAGTCATTTCATAACGCATCACGAGCCGCTTCGCGCGCGGCTTGCCGGCCGGGCGATTTACGTCGAGGCTGCCGACGGCCGCCCGGTGTTCGTGTTGCCGTTCGGCCAGGCGACGCTCGTCGGGACGACCGACCTGCCATTTGCCGACGACCCCGCCAACGCAGTCGCCGCGCCGGAGGAGTTGCAGTATCTCGTCGAAGCCGTCAATGAGCTGTTCCCCGATTTGCGGCTTTCGACCGCTGATATCGCATTGCACTACAGCGGCGTCCGGCCACTGCCGGTCTCGGACGCCTCGGCAACGGCGGCCGTGACGCGGCGGCATTGGCTGGAGCCGAACAACCAGAGCGCGGTCCCGCTCTATTCCATCATCGGCGGCAAGCTCACGACTTGCCGCTCATTGGCCGAGGACGCGGCCGGCACGATCCTCGCGCGACTCGGGCTTGAACAACGATCGAACTCTCGCGACCGGCCTCTGCCCGGCGGCGAGTCCTATCCCCGCGACTCGGTTTCGCTCGCCGCAGAGTGGGACCGGATCGCGCAGCGATTCTCGCTGGACCGGCGGGCGGTCGAAACGATCTGGTCGCTCGTCGGCACGCGCTCGGAGACGATCCTCGCGGACTTATCGAGGGCGGGAAGCCTCGACAGCGAATGCCTGCCGGGCACGTCGCTGCCGCGCCGCTTCGTGCGCTGGATCATCGACCACGAATGGGCGACGACGCTCGACGACCTCGTCGAACGGCGGCTGATGTTGCTCTATCATCCGCGACTCTCGCGGGCGTGCCTTGACGAGCTGGCTCAGCTATTGGTCCAATCTAGGCGGATGTCCGGGCCACCGATGGCCGAGGTGGAGAAAACAATCGCCCGCTTGGCGAAACATTTTGGGAAGTCCTTCTCATGACCGATCAACCCATGCGGGCGGAGTTGTTGGAACTCAATCAACGGCTGCTGGACAGCATTGCGGCCGCGGACTGGAGCACGTATCAGGAGCTGTGCGCTCCAGACTTGACGTGCTTCGAGCCGGAAGCCCGCGGGCAATTGATTCAGGGAATGGCGTTCCACAAGTTCTATTTCGATCTTGGCGCCGGTTCTCAGCCGCGCACCACCACGATGGCTTCGCCGCAAGTGCGAATGCTGGGTAACGATTCGGCCGTGGTCGCCTACGTGCGGCTCGTGCAGCGCCTCGACGGAGTCGACGCGCCGGTGACCGCCTGCTCCGAAGAGACCCGCATCTGGCAGCGCATCGACGGGCGCTGGAAACACGTCCATTTTCATCGTTCAGTCCCGTAGACGAGTTCGCAAAAGTAGCGTGCGTCAAGTCCGCGCAGACGCACCGTATTTCGCGCGACGTTCGATGCGTCATCGCTTCGCTCGACACTCCCTGCAACTTCAGCGGCGATGACGGAATTCTGGCGAATTCCGCTACGCTCTCTCGGCCGGTCCACAATATCACGCGCGATCAATTGGAAAGGGCATTACTTCCGCCAACGTGCGGGCGCCGGCGGCGACCATGACGAGCCGATCGAAGCCGAGCGCGACGCCGGAGCAGGGGGGCAGGCCGGCCTCCATCGCGTCCAAGAGCCGGCTTTCGGACGGCAATTGCGGCTTGCCGTCGGCGGCGCGCCGCACATTGGCGGCTGCGATCCGCTGCCGCAGGACCGCGGCGTCCAAGAGTTCATGGTAACCGTTGGCCAACTCGACCCCATCTACATAGAGTTCGAATCGCTCGGCGACAGGCCGCGGTTGCTCGCGAATCCGCGCGAGTGCCGCCTGGCTGGCCGGATAGTCGAACAAGATCGTCGGTCGCGGCCGGCCCAAGTGCGGCTGCACTCGCTCGACAAGCAGCAGGTCGAGCCAGCCGTCTCGGTCGTCGCCCAAACCGGCCGGCGCGACGCCCCCATATCGATCCGCGGCGGCTCGCAGATCGGCGATTGACGCGCAGTGCGGATCGACTCCGACGTGGCGTGCAAATGCGTCCCCATAGCTCATTCGCTCGACGGAACCGCGCGCGAGCAAGCATTCACACAATTCGCCGAGCAACGCCATCCCCTCGTGCATCCCGTCTCCCGCCCGATACCATTCGAGCATCGTGAATTCCGGATTGTGCAGCGGGCCGATCTCGGCGTTGCGAAACGCTCGAGTGATTTGATAGATGGCCGGTGCGCCGGCCGCGAGCAACCGCTTCATTCCGAATTCCGGCGAGGTTTGCAGCCACATCCGCCGGCCGATATTGGGCCGGCACGGATCGTCGGCCAGCGTTACGGGAATCGGATCGAGATGCCGATCGACGACGACATCGGCGGACAAGAGCGGCGTTTCGACCTCAAGAAATCCACGATCGTGAAAGAACTCTCTCGTCTTCCGAAGCAGCTCGGCGCGCAATCGCAGATTCGCCCAATTGGCGGTGGGACGAAAGTCAGGATTGCAAGGCGCCATGGTTTGCCGGATAGCGGCCGCTAGAAGCCCATCTGCCCTAACATGCCAGCCAGATTGCCGATCGCGCTGGATAGCGCCGGATGCGACGGTTCCAGCCGCCGAGCCGTATCACCCAGCCGATCGATCAGGCCGCTCGAACTCGCTCGCGAAGCGGCGGGCTGCTGCTTCTTATCTAAAACCGTTTGAATCTCGGCCAGCGCCCCGCGCAACCGCTTGTCCACCTCGGAATCGAGCTGGTCGACTTCGGATAGCTCGGCGAGCAGTTCATTCAACGTGGCATTAAGTCGTTCGCGATCGGTGGGCATTGCGTAGCTCCGAGACTTGTGGCGCGGTGCTCCTACAGTTCGCCATTATACTCGACGAACGCGCCGTGCCGCAGCTTCGCAGACCACGATCCAGCCGTTCGCTCGCAGATCGCCGAACAGCCATGGTCTGCGGAGGGCCCTAGTTCGTCGCGGATCGAGGTGAATCAGCTCCACGATGCGGAAACCGGCTCGGCGGAGCGCGCCGATCAATTCGCGGCGGCGAAAGACGTGCAGATACATGTTCGGAATTCTCCGATAATCGAAGAACTTATCTCCCGCCTCGAAATCCCGCGCGACGAGCGAACGAACGAGGCTCTTCAGCACCCACCACGGGCCCCCCGGATCGTAGAGGTTGTACCAAAAGTTGTGCACGTGTACGACGAATAGGCCGCCCGGCTTGAGGATTCGATGGACGTGGCCGAGCGCCCGCTGGCGATTCTCTCGGCCGCGAATCATCCCAAGGGTGCTGAACAGGCAGATGCAATACTCGGCGATTCCATCGGAAAGGCAATCCAGCTCGACCATATTCGCCAGAACGCGGTCGATTGGCAGGTATTCCTCCTCGGCCTTCTCGCCGATCACGTCGAGCATCTCGACGGACAAATCGACCGCCACGCCGCGATGCCCGCGCCGCGCCAGCGGAACGAGCGCTCGGCCAGTCCCGGCGCCCAAATCGACGACGCAGCCCGGCCGCGCTAGGTGATGGGCCAGAATCTCCTCGTCGAACTCGAACAGCCGATTCTGGGCGAAGTAATCGTCATAATCGCGGGCGATGTGCTCGGCCTGGGCATATTCCCACATCCCCCGGGTCACACCCGGCGGAAGTTGCCAGATCGGACATGGACTGCGCGAGCGTTGATTTGGAGATCGCGGCATGGAGGAGGGCGGCCGAGCATCGGAGCAAGAAATCGCGGCCGATAATCGCCGCAAGTGCGTTGTAGTATGACCGATCCAACGCGACGCAACCAGCGGCGAGTATTAGTTGGACGGGGTCTCGAAATGGGAAATGATTGCCGCCGGGGAGGTCGCCCCGCACGAAACCTGAAGTTTGTGAGTTTGTGTTATCTGCCTAAATTTCCTTGCGTTGCAGCGACTGATGATTACAATGGGGGGGCACCGAGGGGGTACCGACTAAATCGCCCCTGAGCCATCAAGGGCATCGGACGCGGGGCATCGTTTGCCACGAGTTGAGGCTTTGTGGAGTTTGCTAACGAACGATTCGGCATCTAGAAACATCGCAGGAGAACCGCCCGTGAGTCATCATTCAATGCGTCTCTCGCCGCTGGCATGGGCGGTGGCTATCGCGATTGCCGTGTTCGCTGTCAATCAATCGACCTCCTGGGGAGCTGCCCCTCTTGCCCCCGGCGGCGCCAACCGAAGACCGGGGCTGCCTGCTCCGGATTACACCTTCCCCTCTGGCATCCCGGCGAATTTCTCGGTGGTTGCTGTCCCACTCACCAATGTTCCGTACGTCGGCACTTTCACCGGCTTCGCGAGCAGCGAGGTTCTAAGAGACCCGAACACCGGGAACTTGGCGTTCGGCTATCGTTTCAATAATCTCAGTCCGATTGCCAACGAAATCAACCGAGTTTCGATCGACGACCCGAGCCATCCGTGGACCGGAGTCAACATTTTCGACTCCGGCTCCGATGCCAGCGGCGTCTCGACTCCGGTGGGAGCGGGTTGGGCCGATGGAAGTCCGTATGATATCGAGCGCGACGGCATATTCAGCAGTGTCGCGGCTCAGTTTTCCCAGCTTGGCTTGGGAACTTCGTTGGAGTCGCCGAATCAGAACACCTCAGCACTCATCTGGGTTGCCACGAACGCGAAGAGATTCGCCTTGACCGACGTATCACTGCTGGACGGTGGCCCAGGCGGCACGTCCATGGTCTATGGCCCCTTGGTTCCCGAGCCGACGACCTTGCTCTTGTCTGTAATCGGTTGCGTCGGCGGCGCCATCATGTTTCGAAGGCGTCGTCAGACCAATTGATTGCGGCGGTCGGCGATCACTGCCGCTAATGCGAAAATGAGGCCACCGAAAACGGTGGCCTTTTTTATTTCCAGCGATCATGCGGTCCATCTAGCCCGTTGTCGGCCGCAGCCTCGATTCTTATAATACGGCCGTTGTAAATCCTGTTCGCTATAAGATGGAAGGAGATTGCCGTGGCCATTCGTGTGGGAATCAACGGGTTTGGACGGATCGGGCGATTGGTGTTTCGGATTCTGGCCGCTCGGTCGAGCGAATTCGAGGTGGTCGGGATCAATGACATCACCGATACCCGCACGCTCGCCACGCTCCTGAAATACGACAGCGTGCATCGCCGATTCAATGGCACGGTGGCCCACGACGACGACAACCTGATCGTGAACGGTCGCAAGATTCGAGCCACGAAGATCAAGGATCCGGCGGAACTTCCCTGGGGTGTGTTGCAGGCCGATATTGTCGTCGAGAGCACGGGCCTGTTCACCGCTCGGGCGAAGGACGGCAAACCTGGCTACGACACGCACCTCAAGGCGGGGGCAAAGAAAGTCGTACTCAGCGCTCCTGCCAAGGACGGCGCGGACCTCACTTGCGTGCTGGGGGTGAACGACGACAAAATCACGTCGGCGATGAAGTGCATCTCCAATGCAAGCTGCACGACCAACTGTCTCGCCCCGGTTGCCAAGGTGTTGCACGAAAAGTTCGGCATCGAGAAGGGGCTGATGACCACCGTTCACGCCTACACGAACGACCAGCGCGTGCAGGACCTGCCGCACAGCGATCCCTACCGCGCCCGCGCCGCGTCGCAAAACATCATCCCGACCACGACTGGGGCCGCCTCCGCGGTCGGGCTGGTGATTCCCGAATTGAAAGGGAAGCTCACCGGCATCTCGCTCCGCGTGCCCGTGCCGACCGGCAGCGTCGTCGATTTGACGACGCTCTTGAAGCGCAACGCGACCAAAGAGGAGATCAACGCGGCGATGCGTGCCGCCGCTGAGGGGCCGCTCAAGGGAATCCTAGCCTATACCGAAGACCCGATCGTTTCGAGCGACATCATCGGCGATTCCCATAGCTCGATCTTCACGGCCGATTGGACCCAAGTGCTCGACGGCAACTTCGCCAAAGTCGTAAGCTGGTACGACAACGAATGGGGCTATAGCTGCCGGACGGTCGATCTGATCGCCAAGATCGCGAAGATTTGAGTCGTCAGCGGTTCGGCGACCATGCCGAGCGACGGCCCGCGGTGCGCGAAGTTGAATCGCCATCGGCGGAATTGGCATCGATCGGCGGACCGTTCTTCGCAGTCAAACGATCGGGGGGTGGAGGATTCGCCGCGGCCGATTCACCGCTTGGATCGAATTCAGCTCCGCTCGGCAAGGTTGCCCGTTCCCAGCGATTTGGAGCTTCGGGCTTGGCCCAAGTTTGCGCGGGTTCGGGGTTGCCCGCCAAGCGGACGCGGATGGTCTGGTTGTCGTCGAAACGGTCTCCTTCGGGCGTCGTCAGGCGGACGAAGAGTTTAAGCTCGGTATGTTCGGGCGGTCGCTCCGGCCAGAGCAGCTCGAAGTGGAGGGCGCTTCCGAGAACCCCTTGGCGGTAATGGGCCCCCGTTTCGGCCGCGGCAAAGTCCCAGCGCGCCACGCGGGCTGCGGCGCCCGCCGCTTGCGGGTCGATCGCCACGATCGAAACATCGCCGGCCACGCGAACCGGCCGGCCCGACGAATTGCGCGGCGTGAAGACGACCAGCAGCCCGTCATCTCCCGGCTTGCCGCTAAAGGAATGCCCGCCGGTCATAAGCCGGCTGATGGCAAGCCGCGCGATTTTCCCGTCACTCTGCGAACTGCCGGCAGACGAGACGTTCTCACTGCTGGATGAATCTGTAAGCAACGACGCTGGCCGGGCGGAGGCAGCCTTTGCATTGCTCGGCGGGGGTAATTCGGCTGGCTTCCTGGCTCGCGGCGGGTCGTTCGGCGCCGATGGATCGCGATTTCCTTTGACCGGCGGCGGATCGTCTGGTGTGCCGAGATCGATTTTGGGGATCGCCGGGACGTCGGGCGGCGGCGGCGTGACGCGGGGCGGCGGCAAGGCGCTGTCGCCCGGCTCCGTGGCGGCCGCGCCCCCCTTCAGCTTCTCGTTCTCGTGGCGGCAAGCTTCCAATTGGTGATGGAGGTCATCGCACTGGTCTTGCAACTCGTAGATTTGATCTTCGTGATCGCGCAACTCGCGCTCGAGCAGCTCGCGATTCGCATCGCTGCGACAACCAGCGGCGGCAAGAAATCCGAGACAAAGTGCCGCGACAAGGATCGATTTCATATTCGCCTCATGCGAAAAAATCGCCCACAAACAGCCGCCGAATCCTTCGGCGATGAGCCCGGCGCAAACGCCGGGGCTAAATCCCGACTCCGATCTCCGACTTCCGATCTCTGACCTCCGCCGAATTCGGTTCGCAAGCGAACCGGCTAACGAGCGACCTCCGATATCCGACCTCCGACCTCTGGTTTCGCCCGCTACTTACCATCCACCTTCACTTCCATGTGCTCGATCACGCGATCGATCAGCTTGTAGTCCATGGCTTCCTCGGCCGACATGAACCGATCGCGATCGGTATCTTGCTCGATCTTCTCGAGCGGATGCCCGGTGTGCTTGAGCAGGATCGCGTTCAGGCGCTGCTTGATGTTCTTGAATTCCTTGGCGTGGATCATGATTTCCTCGGCCGTGCCTTCCATGCCGGCCAGCGGTTGATGGATCATAATCCGCGAGTTGGGCAAGGCCCGGCGCTTGCCGCGGGCGCCGGCCGTGAGCAGCACGGCCCCCATCGAGGCGCACTGGCCGATGCAATAGGTGCTCACGTCGCAGGTGACAAACTGCATCGTATCGTAAATGGCCAGTCCGGCGGTGACGCTTCCGCCCGGCGAATTGAGATACAGATGGATATCCGACTTGGGATCTTCCGATTGCAGGAACAGCATCTGCGCGACGATCGAGTTGGCCACGTCGTCGTTGATGGCCGATCCGAGGAAGATGATGCGGTCCTTCAGCAGACGGCTGTAGATATCCATCGCCCGCTCTTCGCGGCCGCTCTTTTCGATCACATAAGGAATCAATGGCATGGCTATGAACTCGGTTGAGATGGATTAATTCGGCGCTATTCGTTTTCGTCTTCGTCGGTCGCAATGGGGGGCCGATTGAGGATGTCGTCCACCAGGCCGTATTCCTTGGCCTGCGCGGCCGTGAGGTATCGGTCGCGATCGGTGTCTTTGGCGATCTGTTCGATCGGCTGGCCGGTATGCTTGGCGAGGATGTCGTTCAGCACCTCGCGGGTGCGGAGGATTTCGTCGGCCTGGATTTCAATGTCGGAGACTTGCCCGCCGACCTGGCCATACGGCTGATGGATCATCACTTTGGCATGCGGCAGGGCGAACCGTTTTCCCTTCGTGCCGCCGGCCAACAGCACGGCCCCGCCGCTAGCGGCCAGGCCGACGCAATACGTGCCCACCGGGCAGGAAAGGATTTGCATCGTGTCGTAAATGGCCATCGTGGCGGTGACGCTGCCGCCGGGGCTGTTGATGTAAAAATGGATGTCTTTGCGGCGATTCTCGCTTTGCAGGTAGAGCAGCTTCATCACGACTTCGTTGGCGTTGCCGTCGTAGATCTCCCCCTGGAGGAGAATGATGCGGTTCTCCAGCAGCAAATCACCCAGCGTCAACTGCCGCTGCCGCTGGTAGTCGCGATACGAGGACGCCTGAGCATCGAGCCGGGGCGGGCGGAAACTTGACATGCACAATCCCTTAAAAACTAAAGAAATGAATGAGCTTGAGGCCATTGCCATCGCGGCCGCAGCGTTCGGGGCCATTTCGCGGGTCGATCGACCTGCTCTGGATCGACAACTCGTTACGCACGCTGTCAGATCGCCTGCACGGGTCGTTGCCGACTGGCTTGCCAGCACTGGCCGACGTTGCTGGCCAGTGCCACCGGTTGGCCAGTGCCACCCGGCGCTGACGTGCTAATTCTACGCGCGCTGGTCCATTCCGCGTAGCGGCTCGGCGTCGCCTCCATGCTTGGCCTCGGGAATTTCCGATTCCTCTTCCTCGCCGCCGCCGGCCGTTTGATCGACGGACTCCGTGTCCGTCCGATCCGGCTCAAACGGCACATCCTTGAAATTGGCGTGCGACAAGATGAGTTCAATCGTCTTGTTTTCGATGATTTGGTTTCGCAACACGTCCATCAGGTCTTGCCGCTCAAGTTGGGCGCGCACCCGGCGCGGACTCTCGCCGCTTTGCCGCGCGATCAACTTGATTTCGTCGTCGTAATCCTGGGGGCTTTCTTCGATTTTCTCTTCTTCGGCGATCCGTTCGAGGATGAAATGCTCCTTGAGCGCGCGGGCCGTGTTCTCGGCGGTGCTCTGGCGGAGCCGGTTCTCGTGCGCGAGAATCTGCTCGTCGCTAAAGCCGCTGCGCTGCAATTCGAGTTTGGCCCGCTCGAGTTCGCGACGGCTCTGCCGCTTGAGCATCTCCGGGGGAAGGTCCCAATTGGCCGCGGCGACCAACAACGAAGTCACTTGCCGCCGCACGCGCTGCTGCTGGTGATAGACCAACTGGCGCTTGAGCGTCGCTTCCACCGCGTCGCGCAAATCCCCTTCGGCATTGCAGTCGAACTCGGCGAGCAACTCGGGTGTCATTTCGGGGAGCGCGAGCTTTTTCACCTCGAGCACATCAACGACGGCCGAAATCTGCCGGCCACGGACCCGCTCATTCGGCGCTTCGTCGGAGAATTGAATCGGCAGGGTTCGCGATTGGCCCGCCTCGACTCCCTTCAATCCCTTGGCGAAATTCTCGATCTTACCGTCGCGGAAACTGAGCATCGACGCGAGCTTCACGGTCTTCTCGGGAATCTCAGTGATCGTCTCGTCACCGTCTTTGACCGCAATATTCGCCGTGATGTAGTCGCCGGGAGAAGCCGGGCCATTCACCGGAACTAGCCGGCCCCGCGAAGCCAGCAAACGCCCCAATTCCTGATCGATGTCCTTCGCGCTGATCTGGCGCACGGGTCGCTCGATCGTCAATCCTTTCCAGTGCGGCAGATCGAACTCGGGGCGGACCTCGATATCGAACTCGAAGCTCATTGGCCCCTCGTCGGGCAGCTCAATCGCCGCCGGATCGAGGTCCGGCTCGCTGATCGCCGCCAGGTTCTGTTCCTCCGTCACCTGGCTCAAGCTGTCCATCAAGAGCGAGCCCTTGACCTGGTCGGCCACATCCTTGCGAAAGCGATGCTCGACGAGTTTCCGCGGAGCACGGCCGGCGCGAAAGCCGGGCACTGTCGCCGTCGGCATCATGTCGGCGAACGCCTTGTCGAAATAGCGCTCGATATCGTCGCGGGGGACCGTCACGGTAACGTGCCGCTGGCAGGCGCCGGGGCTGTCGATCTGGACATTGAGCTTGAGCGGCTCGCGCTCCTCTTTTTCCGCGCCTTCCGCCTCATCCCCAGTGTCTTTCAGTTCAGCATCTTCCAGTTCAGCGTCTTCAGGAGCCATGGCCGTGCCGCGCTTGGGTTTGCTGTTGCCGTGCGAAGATCAATAACAAACAAATCCGGCAGGCCGTTGGGCAGCCGGCCGGAACACCAGAGATTGTCCAGTCTTCAAGAGCGGGTGATGGGAATCGAACCCACGACAACGACGTTGGCAACGTCGTGCTCTGCCAACTGAGCTACACCCGCGACCACGTCCTGCGATGTATCCGCGATTGTCAGGTCCGTTGACAACTCTTGAATCTAGCGATTATAGGCCCGACGTGACTGCTTGCAAGGGCAGTTGCCGCCAACCGCCGCAGGCAACGCTATCATCTAGTTCCAATCAAGTTAAGTCCCTCGGCATCGGCTCGTCAAGTCCCTGGCTTCCCAACCTTGCCGGCCCGTTGCGACCCGTATTTGGCCCCATTATAGTGAATGACATGAAGGTTAAGCTGATCATCGTTTCGCCCGAGGTGAAGCCCAACGAGTACGACGTTGCGCTGCCCACCAAAATCGGCCGCGGCCACGAGGCGAAGCTCAAGCTCGTTCATCCCCAGGTAAGCCGCTTGCATTGCGAGTTGTTCGTCGACGGCGACAAGCTGATGATCCGCGACCTCGAATCACTCAACGGCACCTTCGTCGACCAGCAGCGGATCGACGTGGACACGGCCATCCCCTCCGGCGCCACCGTAATGATCGGCACGGTCATGTTCCGCCTGGTTTACGGCAAAGACATCGACCGCGTGCCACCTCCGGCCGCCACCAAGCTGGACAAGACGATCGGCGCTAGCGGCACCCTGCGGCAGGAGACGGTGGCGAAAATCGCGAAAGGCGCCGCCGCCGCGAACCATACCGACAAATCCAAGGCAAAAAAGCAATCCCCTCCTCCTCAGCCGAAAGAGAGCACGAAGTCCAGTGAAGTGGGGGGCGAAGACGACGATCTCGACGACTTCCTCAAATCGATCATGTAAAAGCGAAGAACAAATCCGGCGGGGACTGTCCCCCTTTTGCGGAGTCCGCGGAGCAAAACGGGGACTGTCCCCTTTGCCCAGCCGGATTTGTTCGGCGCTCGAAGGCAGCCGCTACACGAACTTCGTCTTACCCGGCTTGGCCACTGCGGGCACCGGGATCGAACCCCATGCGTATTCCGCCGGCGAGAGATCTTCCTTGCTGTTGAATGCCTGGTCCCAGGTGATTCGCTGGCCGGTGTAGGTCGCCATCCGGCCCATGATGGCCATCAGGCTGCTGCGGGCCATGTAGAGGCTGTTGTCGATCCGCCGGCTGGCGCGAATCGCGGCGAACAATTCGTTGTGCTCGACCTGATACATAAGCGGCGCCGGGCCGGAATACCGCCATTTCTCCGCCCCCGTGATCGTGTGGTTCATAAGCTGGGCCGAGCCTTTGGCGCCGATGATGTGGTCGTTCACGTCGGGTTCACAATCGCCCATTTGCCGGCAGTAGGAGAAGAGCTTCACGCCGTTGGCATATTCGTAGGTCACCGCGTGGTGGTCATAGATATTGCCGAATTGCTCTTCGGTCCGCACCTGCCGGCCCCCCACGCCGACGGCACTGGCCGGCGGCTCGTCGTGCATGATCCAGGCGGCCTTATCGAGACTATGAATGTGCTGCTCGACGATGTGGTCTCCCGATAGCCACGTATAGTAGAGCCAATTGCGCATCTGGTATTCCATTTCGCTCCACTCGGGTTTGCGCGGGCGTTGCCAGAGCAGGCCGGTCAGATAGGTGGAGTGCATCGCCACCACGTCGCCGATCGCGCCCTCGTGGATCTTCTCGACAATTGCTCGCTTCGGAAGATCGTAACGCCAGCAAAGCCCCGAGACGACGCAGAGGTCTTTCTTCTTTGCTTCCTCGGCCGTCTTGAGCACCGAGCGGATGCCGGGCGCATCAACCGCGACCGGTTTCTCGCAGAAGATGTGCTTGCCCGCCTCGACGGCGGCTTGGAAGTGCAGCGGGCGAAAGTGCGGTGGGGTCGTCAAAATGACGACATCGATCCCCGCGCCGAGCACGCCTTTATGTGCATCGAAGCCCGTGAAGCAGCGATCGGGAGGCACATCGAATTTGTTCGGCTGGTCCTTGAATTTCTCGCTGATGATGCGATGGCTCATCTGCAAGCGATCGTCAAAGGCATCGCCCATCGCCACGAGCTTCGATCCGTTGTCGGCATGGAGCGCTTGCTGGGCAGCCTCCGTCCCGCGGCCGCCGCAGCCGATCAGGCCGACCTTGATCGTGTCGTCGACTGAGGCGTGGGCAGCGCGCGAAATGGCGAGCGTTCCGGCCAATGCCCCGCCCGCGGCGACCACGCTGGAAGATTTGAGAAAATCACGGCGAGACGGCGGGAGAGTGTTTGACATGCGGAGAATCCTTGATTGGGCTAGCGAAGTCTTTGCATGAATTTCACAAAATCGGCGTCCAGGCGGTCCAGATCGTCGCCAAACGCCGTCTTGAATTCTTTGATTCGCAACTCGACGCGCTGTTCGGGCGGTGGAACGACAAGCGTCTTCTTGGCCGCCATCAGTTCCATATACGCCAGAAACTCCTTCGGTTTCTGGTGGATTAGATAATAATTCAGCGCCCAGGCCTCTGCATAGGCGTCGACCGCCTGCTGCGGGTCGCGAAATCGCGTGTCGTCGGAAATCAGAGAGAGGAGCGATTTTTTCGGCCGCCGGGTCTGATAATACTCCCCAAACCGATCGAGCCGCGCGCGGTTCACCGCGCCGATCGTCTTCCAGCCTTTGGAGTTGCCCAAATCAGGGGTCTCGAAATAAACGGCCAGCCCTTCGAGAATCCACAGCGGAATGTCGGCGAAGCGGGTTTGCAGTCCGCAGTTGAAGGCGAGCTGGTGCGTCGCTTCGTGGATGATCGTGGCCACCATCGCCTCGGCCTCCGGTCGGGCGAGCATCAAGTTGATCTCGTGGGGCGAGCCGCGTGTATCCCCCTTCCGTCGCAGCGATTCCACGCCAGTCAGATCGTACATCGTCACGCGATTGGAGCGCAGGCTATAAAAGGCGATGATCGCGCTGGCGCTGGCACCCAATTCGGGCTGCACTTGAGCCGCGTAACCGTCACGCGTGGCGAACACGAGCACCAAGAGCGGCAAGTCCGGATCGTGAATCTTAAAGCCACGATTTCGCCAATAATTCAAAAATGCCGTATACAGCCGCTCGTAAAGTGCCCCAACCCATTGGGCGTAGGCCCGAGATGTGTTGTGGCAGATAACATAATGCGCGGTCGTATAGGTCTCGAAGCCGGCGGGTAGTTCGTCGCGAACCTTCTTCGCGGCCTCGGATTGCGAGAGCGGCGCGAACGGCTCGGCGTCTTGCTTATGATCGACGATCTCCTGTGGCTCGATGTTCCAGAGCGTTCCGTCGGAGGCGAGCAGCATGACGCCGCCGTCCTTGGCCGTCACCATGAGCTTGCCGGAGATTTGAGTCTCCTTGCCGCCGCGCCGAAACGTGATCTGATCGGCGGCCAAAGCGTTGCCAGCTAGAAGCGCGATGGACAAAATCGCGGCGAAGCATGCGAAACGTCGGTTATTCTTCGGGCAAAGCTTCGGCATCGTTTGATTATAGCCGGCCCATTGAGGATTCGCATTCCTATCCCACAAGCCGACTCCTGCCGGCGATCCTCACGATCCCGAAGAAGATTGCCAGAAGAATGCCGCCGGCCAAAAACAGAAACAGGCTCAAGGCGGCCAGCTCGTTTTGAATGTTGAAGTGCAACATCTGGGCGACGCGGGTGCCGAGCGTATCGACTCCCGGCGGCGTGACCATGATCGTGGCCGACAACTCGCCGATCGCCACGACGAACGCGGCGAGCCACGCCACCGCCAGTGCAGGCCAGCGGAGCGGGAAGGCGATGCGCCAAAAGCGGGTCCAACGTCCCGCGCCATCGAGGGCCGCCGCGTCAAGCAATTCGTTGGGAATGGATCGCAGCGCGTGCCAAACAATGAACATCGCCACCGGAAACGCCCGTATCGCCTGGGCGCTGCTCACGACGACGATGCTGCGGTCGTATAGGACATTCAGGGCCGGTAAAGACGGCCAATTGAAAACCGCGATCAGCGCCATTCCGATGAGTGGACCTGGAACCGACAAGGCCGCCACCGCGAGGATAAGCGCCGGCAGGCCGCCCCACGGACCGCGCCGCGCGAGCCAACCGAGCGGCAGAGCAACTGCCATCGCGCTGCATGCGGCCACGACTGCGATTACGAGCGACCAGGACAATTCGCGATCGTAGCGCACGGGGCTGGCGGCCACCGATTCTGCGCATTTCACTAGCGACCAGCCGCGCGAGATTTCGTTGCCGGCGGGCGTAAGCGTCACCCCCGCTTTGTAGATCAAACTGACCAAGGGAACGCCGACCGTCCCCAGTGCGCCCGCCCCCACGAGTCCCGACGCGAATCCGCGCCAGCGGCCCAATCGAAAGACGAGCAGCGGTCGCTGAGAAAGTTGCGGCCGCCAGCGGCCCACAGCCATGCAGAGCAGCACCCCGAACAGCGCAAGGCAACTGGTGACGGCAACGCCGACGAGCGCCGTGGGGGGCGGGCCGGGGTCCGTGCCGAGCGCAAATTGCGTGTAAATCTCTTCGGCGTACGTTCGCAATCGAGTCGCGCCGGTTTGGAACAGATCGGTCACGGTCATTTCCGTCGCCACGCCGATCGCCACCCAAACCGCCGAGAGCCCGATTGTCGGCAGCGCTTGGCGAAGCGTCACGCGCATGAACACCTGCCAAGGGGCGCCATCTAGAAGCGCCAGTTCTTCCAACCCGGGTTCAACCAGCCGTACCGATGCACCGACGATCATCGTCACCCACGGAATCGCGGCCACCGCATGGACCCAGATCGCCCCGCGCCAGCCTTCGAGCAGACCCGCCTGATATGGCGATGCGGTGAGCAGCGTGAACCAGCCCGAGGCGCCAAACCCGGCCTGCCAAGCCGCCGCTTGAAGATAGAGCGGAACGACCAAGAGCAGACAGAGAACCGCGACCGCCGCCCGCCGGAAGTAGATGTCCGTGCGATATAACGCGACCGCCAGCGCCGTTCCAAGCGGAATGCTGATCGCCAGCGTCCCTGCGATCAAGAGCAGCGTATTTTCGACAAGCCACCAGCTTCGAGCGTCCGCCATTGCGCAAGAACGTCCGGAGACTGTCCCCTTTTGTGGAGCGGGTACCATCGCCGCGACGGTCGGGAACAAAAGGGGATTGTCCCCTTCCCCTAGGCGGTTCTCGGATCGGCTCTAATACTGATCGCTACCAGTAAGTTTCTCTTCCACCTTGTCGGCCTGCCAGGCGATGGCGGTGAGCACCTGCGAAATGAGCGGGCCGGTGAGCGTGTCGGCCAAGATGCTCCCTTGCAACGTGACCATCTCTTGATCTCCGACTTTATCGAAGGCGAACGCCCCGTGCACTAGCTTCGAGTTGTAGCGAAGCAGGGCCGCCGCGTTTTGCTCGGTCGCCGCGCCGCAGGTCGAGCGGAAGTTCACCGTGGGATGTCCGCTCTCGTCGTGCTGGCCAAAGGTGATCGTGACGACTTGCTTCCGCAGGGTGCCGACAGGAACGGTGACCTGCCAGGAATCGCCGCTTTCGTCGAGCTTGTAACCGCCGGCCTTGACGACGTTTCGCACCAACTCCCGCGGATCGACCGAGCCCGACAAATCGAGATCGTCGAAATTCGGCAACGCGCCGCCGGCGGCGCTCGTCGTCGCCGCGGCGATCGTCGGCGCGGCTTGCGGCGGTGCGGCCTGCGGCGCCTGCGGTTGCGGCGGTTGCGCGGCGCCCGCGGCCATTGCTTCGCGGATCATGCCGGGCATCATCATTCCAAAACCGGCGCCCATTCCCATTCCCATCGCCGGCGCACCCATTCCGCCGCCTCCCTGCTCGGCCATCTTCGCCATGCTCTGGGCGGCTTGGAACTTCATAAAGGCATTCAAATCGCCGACGGCGCCCATCGAGCTGCGGGCGTCGATCGCCTGCTGGACCTCGTCCGGCGGGGTGATCGCGTTGATGAAGAAATCGACCAGTTCCAGTCCGTATTTGGCGAAATCGGTGGCGACTTTCGCCCGCGCGCCGGAGGCGATTTGCTCGTAGTGCGCCGGCATGTCGAGCAGGCTCATGCCGGCAGCGCCGAGCAAATCGGCCAGGCGCGATACGATCAGGTCGCGGAGGAACGACGTGACGGCGTCGGTCGTGTATTTCCCCTGCGTGCCGACCAGCGTGTTGAGCAGCACGGAACTATCCGCGACGCGGAGCGAGTATTTGCCGAACGACCGCAGCCGCACCATGCCGAAATCCTTGTCGCGAAAAACGATCGGCTGAGGCGTGCCCCATTTCTGATCGACGAACGTCTGCTTGCCCACAAAGTAGACGGAAGCCTGAAACGGCGATTTCTCCCAGGGGATCGTCAGTAGTCGCGTGAGGATCGGCACATTGGCGGTCGTGAGCGTGTGCCGGCCCGGGGCAAATGAGTCGAGCGCTTTGCCGTCGCGAAAGAAGATCCCTTCCTGATTCTGTTGAACGATCAACTGCGCGCCGTATTTGATGTCCGCCGAGCCTTCCTGCGGAATCCGCTGCACGAGCGATTGGTTCGATTCATCGAAAAACTGTATGACTTCAAGCCGGATTCCCATCACGCTTCACTCGTTGTTTGTTTTGAGAACGTATTTCCTAGTAGCCGTAGGGTGCGTCAAGGCTCTGCGCAGACGCACCGCGCCAGTGACACAATCCAGACTCCGGGCTGGTTCCGGTGCGTTTGCGCGGACTTGACGCGCCCTACCAGTATTTGATTCGTCGTTCGCCATTCGTCATTTCTATTCGAGCCCTTTGAGGACGTCCGCGCGCTGGTCGCATTGCTGCATAATCGCGTCGAGTTGTTCGTTCAACCGCGGTAGAAACGCGACCGGATCTGGTGGCCCGGACTCGTTCGGCGCGACGGGCATCGCGGGAATGCTTGTCGCGGCGGAAGCTGCCGTCCCGGCGGCAGCCGCGGGATCGGCAGCGGCAACCGCGGCAGGCCTGCTGGCCGGCAATCCGGCCAGCCGCTTGAGCGATTCGGAAAACTCCTCGACCCGCTGCATCAGCGCCACATCGTGCTCGTAGACTCGGTCGAGCCGAGCCTCGTCGACGCGAACCAAATCGAAGATGCCGCTGTATCCCTGCCAAGCTCCGCGGATGCGGGCGATCGTCAAATCGAGTTTCGCCCGCAGCCGATCGTATTGGGTCAGCAAATCGAGCCGACCGGCGTCGGCCAATTGCGATGCGATGGTGTCGAGCGATCGCTTCGCCTGTTGAAGTCGGTCGGACAACCAGGTGCGCTCGAGCGCATCGCTGTCCCGGCGATATTCCTTTTCGAGATAACCGCGGAAGCCCGGGATATGGCGGAGCACCGTCTCCAGGGCGTTGCGGTGTTCCATGTGCTGGCGAGGTTCGGGCACGGCATCCTCCACGTGGCGATAGGTTCCAGCGGCGGGCGAGAACGAATTATCTCACTGGCAGCGAATCAATTGAAGCGATCGGCAACCGCCAATATGTCAAACTTGCCGGCGAGAGTTATTCGCAGTCTGCGGACGTATCTTGCCTGTTCGCCGCTCGAATCGCCGCTATCATACCAGCTTCGCCTGCATGCTGGCAAACGATTTGCCGCCCTAACAATCAAGCCGGCCGGGAATTACGTCGAAATAAGGGCAGCGGCAGCCGAACTGTTAGCCGCTCTTGGTCGAAAGCGGGGAATTCTGCTATAGTTCGCCCCTCTCACGTATGGCTTTCTCATCTGGCTCGCCGTCTTTCTGATCTCTCAACTCTCGCGACCACCGATGCGCGCATCCCACGGCATCCGCTTGCCGCTTCTCGTTCTATTGGTCGTGATCGCCGCTGCGCAGGGCTGCACGTGGGGATCGAAGAACGGGGTGCCGTGGTGGGGCAGCAAGAAAGAGAAAGAGGAAGCCGCCGCTAATTTGGAAAAATATGGCCCGGTCGCCTTTAAGCGGGTCGAGATCATCAAGATGGAAGGCAAGTACGCCGCCGAAGGAGGTCCGCAGGAAAAGCAAAAGGTCGCGGACGATTTGGCCCGCTCGATTCAAACCGAGCAGGATCCTCTGGTTCGCATGGAGATGGTTCGAACTTTGGCGACGATCCCCAATGAATCTGCCGCCAGTGTGCTTTACAACGGCATGAAGGACCCGGACCCCGAAGTGCGCATTGCCGTCTGCAAGGCCTGGGGCGACCGAGCCGCGATTGCGGCCAAGGCCGGCGGAGGCACGACACCGCAGACGAGCGAAACGGACGCCGCGGCGCGGCTTCTCTCTGAAGCTCTAGCGGGCGATACAAATGAGGACGTGCGTTTGGCCGCGGCGCGGGCCTTGGGCAAGGTCAGGAACGATCCGCGAGCGGTCGGCGCCCTGGGGATCGCGCTTAAGGACCAAAACCCGGCCCTTCAATTCCGCGCGGTCGCATCGCTCAAGGAAGTCTCCGGCAGAGACTTCGGCAACGACGTCGGCAAATGGCAGCAATATGTCGACAGCGTCGTTCCTCCCTCGCAGCAACCAAAGGCGATTGCCGGCCGGCCGCAAGACACCAAATAGCGGCGTGCTCTCGTTCCGACCGAGCCTTCCATCTGAGGGCTGATCCGCTGCCAAATCGGCCCGTGGCCGACGCTGCTAGCGTGGGCATGGATTCTCGCCCGCCACCGATCTACGGCTGTCCTCGGCAATTGCGCCGCAAAAAAAATGTCCGCCATTTCGTGCCGACGGCAATTCAATGGTTGAGGACGCCACCGCGGTGCGACCTCGAACGAATCCAAAACAGACATTTCCCGATGAATGCTGCGTTTGCAGCAAGGAGAGTTACCATGTCACTGCTTCGAACCCTGAGTTTGTCGATCGTGCCGGTCGCCGCGCTCGCGCTGCCTCTTGCAACAGCGTCCAGCGCCCAGGCACACGAGGACCATCGCGATCATTTTGACCGTCACGAGCAATTTGAACACCACGAGTTTTTCCGGCACGCCGGTCCGATTTGGGCTGCCCCAGTTCATGTCGGCGTCTATTTGCCGCCGGTCCGGTGGGTTTATTACCGGCTGACGCCCGACGCCCCATGGGTCGCCTACGGCAGTTACGGCGATTTTGCGGATGCGCAGTTCGCGGCCCAGCAACTACACTTCGGCGGGTTTCAGATCGTGATCCGCTAGCCGCGAGGAACACCGAGGGTAGGTTTCGTGAACCGTTGCGACAGTTTGTTTACGCGAGAGTGGCACAGGCGCCGAATGCCTGTGCCACTACTTCGCCGCGCGGACGGAAGTCGCGTCCCAATTCCTCTGGTTCCGCGCGGTGCGACGCGCTACAATGCAAGGGCTTGGCAAACATTGCGGCCTCTTGGCGCGGCGTGACGGCATGTCCTATCGGTCATTCAAACGTGTGCTCGGCGAGACCAGCCTCGAGCGCAAATGCCGCTTTCTCTTCGGCGCCTGTCTGCTGTTCCTGATCACGGGCAGCTTCTGGTGGTATGGCAGCCGGAATGAGGATCTCCTTTACCAGAGCACCCGCAAAGGCGCTCATGACTTGGTCACCGCCGTGATGTTGCATCGTCATTGGATGAAGATGGACCCGCTGAACGTCCCGGAATCAATGCGGCGAAGCCAGCGAGAATTCATTGACAAAGCGGCTCGAAGCATCGAAGCGCAGGGCGATTACACTGCGCACGTATTCAAGCTGAATTCTTCCGGCGAGAGCGATGACCGCCCCAAAAATCCAACTGAAATGCAGGCGCTGGATTACTTCAGCCGACAGGGCCCCATTGATCCAATTGACTACGTTGATCACCGCCTGAATGGCCAGAACGAATACCAGTATTTTGAGGCCGTGCGGCTGCGCGAAGGATGCATGGATTGCCATACGGCTTCCAGCCCCCACTTGGTGTTGAGTAGCGCCGGGCTACCCGGTCCTAGCCCGCCGCAGGTCGGAGACTTGGTCGCGGTCGTTGAGATCGTGCTTCCCGATGCCGAGACGCAATCCGCGCTCAATAAGAATCGCGCGATTTTTATCGCCATCGCCATCGTCACCGTCTTCCTGGCGATGATCGCCTTGTATGTCGTCGTGCGCTACGTGATCGTCAAGCCGCTCAAACACTTGCGCGACGTGAGCGATGAAGTCAGCCGCGGCAATCTTGAGGCGCGCGCCGAAATCCACACGTCCGACGAATTCGAGGAGTTGGGTTCGGCGTTCAATAAGATGCTTCGTCACTTAGTCTCGGTGCAGGAGGAGTTGAAGGGGGTCAATTCCGACCTCGATCTGAAAGTCGACGAACTGGCCCAATTGAACATGCGGCTCTACGAATTGAACCGGCTCAAGAGCGACTTCCTGGCCACGATGAGCCACGAGCTGCGCACGCCCTTGAACAGCATCATCGGCTTCAGCGACGTGCTCGGCGCGATCAATTCGCTCGACGACAAGCAGAAGCGCTACGTGCAAAACATCCAGAAATCGGGCCGCGTGCTACTCGACATGATCAACGACATCCTCGATCTGGCCAAAATCGAGAGCGGCAAGATGGAGCTGCGGCTCTGCGATTTTCGCATCGATGACGTCATCTCCGCCCAGTGCGACATGGCCCGGCCGCTCACGGAGAAAAAGAACATCGACCTTGAGATCGAGGTCGACCCGGATTTGCCCGAGTTGTTTCAGGACCAAGGCAAAGTGCAGCAGATTCTCAACAATCTGCTCTCCAACGCGATCAAGTTCACGCCGGAAGGGGGCCGGATCGTCGTCAGCGCGCGGCCGGAAGTCCGGGGCGATCGCGACGAGCTGGTGCTCACCGTCGCCGACACCGGCGTCGGCATCGCCGAGGAGGAGCAAGTCGCCATCTTCGAGAAATTCCGCCAGGGCAAGACGGCTCTGGCCGGCGGCGATACGATGACTCGCGAATACTCGGGCACCGGGCTGGGCCTGTCGATCGTCAAGGAACTGTGCAAACTGCTCGGCGGTGAAGTCTCTCTCAAGAGCGAGCTGGGCAAAGGCAGCACGTTCACCGTGCGTCTGCCGTGGGTCCGCGCGGATCAACCGCGGATGGATTCGCCGCTGGCCGAGAATATCGACGAATTGCTCCGCCCGCGTCGCCAGGAATTGCAGCGCACGCTCGAACGCCCCGTGCCCGCCGCGCCGGAATGACGCATGACGAAGAGCCCATCCGAGAACCGCCGGGGACTGTCCCCTTTTGTGGAGTCTTCGGAACAAAAGGGGACTGTCCCCCTCTCCGCAGGCGGTTCTCGGATGGGCTCTAAGACACACGCTCACGCCGTTTCGCCCGAAGTGCAGCTCTTCACCGACGGCGCGTGCAGCGGCAATCCGGGCCCCGGCGGCTGGGCGTTCATTCTGAGGCATCCGGTCTCGGGCAAGGAAATCGAGCACTCCGGCGGCGAGGCCGACACGACGAACAATCGCATGGAATTGATGGCCGTGATTCGCGGTCTGGAAGCCCTCAAGCGGGCAACCCACGTCGAGCTGTTCACCGACAGCGAATATGTTCGCCAGGGCTTGAGCCTTTGGATGCCGAAATGGAAAGCCAACGGCTGGCGGCGTGCGACGGGCCCGCGGAGCAAAGGGGGCGCCATCAAGAACTTGGAACTGTGGAAACGGCTGGACGAACTCATCGCGCAGCACCAACTGAAATTCACCCGCGTCGCCGGCCATAGCGGCCACCCGGAGAACGATCGCTGCGACGAACTGGCCGTAGCGGCATGCAATAAGTTCAAGTGAATCGGCAGCGCAACAGCACCACCAGGGCCTTGAACAGATCGCGCGGACGAATCTTCTTTCCCGCCGCGTAATTGCGGCTGGAGTAGGCGATCGGCACTTCGCGGATTCGAGCGCCCGCTTGCGCCAGCCGGCAAGTCAGCTCCGGCTCGATGGTAAACGTGTTGCTGGTGAGCTTCAGCCGTTTGAGCACGTCGGCGCGAATCATCTTGGCGCCGGTTTCCATGTCGGTGAGCGCGAGCCCGGTCAGCCGATTCGCCACTCGCGTGAGCAGCCGGTTTGCCAGACGGTTCCAAACGCCGATCTGGCGCGGATGCTCGCCGGCGAACCGCGAGCCAAACATGGCATCGGCCTCGCCGGCGAGGAGCGGCGCTAACAGCCTCGGATAAATCGCCGGATCATACTCCAGATCGGCGTCTTGAATCACGACGACTTGCCCGCGGGCATGCACAAGTCCGGTCCGCACCGCGGCGCCTTTTCCGCGATTGGCCGGATGACGCAGGGCCCTGATTCGCGGTTCCAGGCCGGCCAACTCAATGAGCAATTCCCACGAGCCGTCCGTGGAATGATCGTCGACGGCGATCAATTCGATCTCCAAATCGACCGGGGATTGAAACACGCGCCGGACGATTTCCGCTAGCGTGCTCCGCTCGTTGTAGATCGGCATCAGCACGGAAAGCAGCGTCGCCCGCAGCGGCTGGAAAAAGGGGTCAGGACTCATTAAATCGCCGCGTGCGGATCGCCCTCGAATCGACTCTCGATTTAATGAGTCCTGACCCCTTTTTGGGACAACTGCAATCCTACCACGCCGACGACCACCAAGAGCAGGCACCCGAGCTTCAAGGCCGAAACCGGCTCCTGGAACCAGGCCATGCCGATCACGGAAACGAGCATGATCCCCAGCGCCGACCAAACGGCATAAGCCACGCTCAAATCAATCGTCTTGAGCGCGAAATTCAACCCGACGAGCGACAGGCCGTAAAACACGAACATCAACAGCGAAGGCCAAACCCGTGTGAATTGCTCGGACAGCTTCAGACAGGTCGTGCCCGAGACCTCCATCACGATCGCCGCCAACAGATAAAGCCAACCTTGCATCGTGCCGTCCTCCGCTCGCCGAGTTCGTCGCCAGCCCCGGAAGTTAGCGGTTGGCGAGGAAAAACGCAATTCGGCTCGGTGGCACTGGCGAGCGGGGCACCCTCTGGGGCTCGGCCAGCGCGGGCGTGGGGTGGCACTGGCCAGCGCAG
>DASZFO010000063.1 GCA_035939775.1 Pirellulales bacterium
GTCCGTCAGGGCCTTCCACGTCGCCGCGGGCGGGAACTGGACCGGCGGTTCATCGGGGAACGGAATGGCCGAACGCTCTACTTGCATCAGCGTCAAGAGCCATCGCTCCTGACGGACGCGTTGCAGGTCTCGGAGGTCCCGGAGATTCTGTTCGTTCAGGCTGGTGTAATAGGCCGCGGTCGCCGCCACGGGAACCGGCGCGCCTTGCGCCAACAGGTCTTCCCGAAGACGTTGGGATTGCCGATTGGCTTCCTCGTCGCGTCCGATGTCCATCAAGTCGTGGATGGTGCGGACCCGCGCGATCGTACGGTTTTCCGTCATTTCACGGATCGTCTCATTCAGCCGCTGCGATTTCGCGCGTGCGAGGTCCGCGGCTTCCCTCTCAAGGCGCCGTTTGATCCGCACGCCTTGGGTGTCGACGTTGCGCAGCGCGTCCTGCAGTTTCTTTTCAAGGGCTTGCTGCACCTTGGGAGCTACGTCGGGATTGTTGTGGACGATGTCGAGCAGCTTCTTGAGGTCCTCGTGGGCCGCATCGGGGCTGGTCGGAAGGATGCGTTCGGCGGCCTGGATGGCTTCGCGAACGATCTGTTGCACGCGCTGCGACTCCGCCTCTTGGCGTGCTTGCACGTCCTTGAGCGGATCGGGCGCGGGCTGGCCGGCGGCGTCCTTCTTAGGCTCTTCCTGTTGGAGCAACACGAGTTGATCGCGGGTGAGTTTCGACCGCTCCTTGTTCGGCTTCAGGCGCAGCAACGCATCCTCGCCCTTGGGCTGCATCTGAATCAGTTTTTCGGGCGTGAGCTTGCCCGTGCGCAGCTTTTCCGCAACGTCGCGAGCGGCAAGCGCTTCCTCATTGTTGGGGTCGATCTTGAGGGCCTGTTCGAGCAGATTCGCGGCGGCTTCATATTTCTTGTCTTGCATCGCCCATTCGCCTTCGGCGAGCAAGTCGGCGACGGCCAATTGCGTCCGCATGGCGGCGTCCGGCAGCAGGCGATTCGCCGCGATCAGCGCGGGGCGGTCCTTCGTCTTTTGCCACTGGTCGATAATCCCGACCAGGAAGTAATTGTCGGCTTCCGATTCGGGAAGCGGGAACTTCAAGGACACCGTGGCCGTCTTGCCGGCGACGGTTCCCTTGATCGTGCCGGTTAAATCGCCGTCCGGCTGAATCTTGGCGGCGACCAGCGTGGCCGTATCCGCGCGCAGCGGCGGCAGTTTGCTGGGAAAGTATTCGAGTGCGGCCTTGCACATCACGAACTCGGTCGGATAGAGGACGGGAACGGCGAGCGCTTCGCGGAAACGCTTGTCGACGTCGTTGAGTTCATCGTTGGGCAGCACGCGGATTGGAGCGCCGCCGGTGCCGCTGGCGAGGGAGTGCAGATTCTTGGGATCAAGTCGCAATCCCAATGGAACGGGGTAGAAGCCGATTTCGTGAGCCACCATGTCATCGGCGAGCTTTGCGAGGTCTTCGTCTTTCAATTCCTCGACGACGCTCATGCCGTCGCCCATGTAGAGGATGACTTGCTGGCGGCCGGCTTTGTTTTGGAAACTGCCCATGGCCTTGGCCAGACCGCTCTTGAGATTGGTAGCGCCAAGGGGAACT
>DASZFO010000064.1 GCA_035939775.1 Pirellulales bacterium
GCACGTGGCCGACGCGAGCAATCCGGCGGCCGGCGATCAGATCGCCGCCGTTTACGACGTGCTCGAGGAGCTGGGGATCGAGGCCAAAGACACGATCCTGGTGCTCAATAAGGTCGATGCCGCGGAACCGCGGAATTTGAATGGTCTGCTGGTTCGCTACCCGAACGCTCTGGCGATCAGCGCGCGAAGCGGCACCGGGTTGCCGCAACTGGCCGGGGCGGTGAGCGACGCCATCAGTCGCGGATTCGTGGATGTCGACGTCGAGACAGGCGTGGAAAACGGGCGGCTGCAGGCGTTCCTCGCCGCGCATGGCGAGGTGCTCTCCAAGAGCTATCAGGACAGCCGCGTCGTGATCCACTGCCGGATCGCCGAGAACCATCTCGGCCGCATCCGCGAGGAGGCGACGGCGATCCGCCCGCGATTGAATGGGCAGAGCAACAACGGGCAAAGCGCGAACGGCCACGCGGAAAACGTACACGTCGACAATGGCCCGCCCCACCCGAGCAAGAACGGCCACGTCCGCCGCAAGATTCCGCCGAGGTAACGATCCGTTGGAGTTCAGGCTTTAGCCTGCGCGGGTGCCATGCTCACGCGAGCGCCAACGGAGTATCTCTCGCCAATTCACGCGATCGCTCGCGTGGGCTTGTTCAGTTGACATCGCGTCCACAAAAAACATGCCCACGCAGAGCCGTGGGCATGGCACCCCGCACCTACCATTGATTTCCCGTGGCTCATCGCACCATCCCTGGTTCTCGATCACTCATCACGGGCGCCTCCGGAGGGATCGGCCGGGCGATTGCAATTGAATTGGCCCGACAAGGATCGCGTGTCGTGCTGATCGCGCGGCGTGAGGAACAACTCAAACGAGTTGCCGCCGAGATTTCCGCAGCGGGCGGACAAGTGGAATGCGTAACCGGCGACGTGACCGATCTGGCCGTGCGACGAGCCGCGCTCGACCGAGCACAAGAGCGATTCGGCGGTCTCGATATCCTCGTGAACAACGCCGGGATCGGCGCCTACGGCCGCTTCGATGAGGCGGATCCCGCGCGGCTGCGGCGGCTGTTTGAGGTCAATTTCTTTGCCGCGGTCGAATTGACCCGCGAGGCCTTGCCGCTCCTAAAGCAAGGCGATCGGCCGATTGTCGTCAACATCGGCTCGATCCTCGGTCATTTCGCCACGCCGCGAACCAGCGAATACTGCGCGACCAAGTTCGCTCTGCGCGGTTTCACGGATTCGCTGCGGGCGGAGCTGTCCAAGCTTGGCATCGACGTGCTCTTGGTGAGCCCCGGCACGACCGAGACCGAATTTTCCGAGCACGTCGTCGAGCGCACCAGCGGCACGCTCTGGCCGGAGCAACGGGGAGTTTCGGCTGACGCGGTCGCTCGAGCCACCGTGCGAGCCATCCGCAAGGGCCGCCACGAGACTATTCCCAATTCGCTTGGCCGCCTGATCTGCGCGTTGAACCGCCTCTTCCCCGGCGTCGTCCGGCGAATCCTCGCGCGATACGGCTGACATCCTCGCTCCGAGGCTCCGCCTCGGAATGCACTGCCGCGAAGGCTCTGCCTTCGCATTCATGGCGATGCAAACTTCTCGGCAGCCAACCATTCGGCAACTAGTTGCCTGGATAAAACGTAACGCCGCCACTACTACTCGCAATGTGATAGCCTCCTGAATGCGGTCCTTCGCCAGCAGGTTGCGACAATAAATCTACTTCGGGACTTTGCACCCAAGCAATGCGGGACTTGAGCGTAACGTCGCCCAAAAGGAACGAGTAAGGCGGTTGGGGCAAGAATGCGTAATGGCTCGCTGGAACGGACGGGACGTTACTGTCTCCTTCCCAAGCAAATGGGCAGCTCATTATCCGTGGTCGGCGACCAATAATCGGCAAGAGAGATTGCTGATTGACGTTCGGGTTACCTGTCAATTGAGCAGCGAGCAATCTGTCCTCCATAAACGGCAGGATTGCGATCGCCCATCCGCTCACGGCGTTCGGCTGAGGAGGGTCGGGTAATTTCTTTCTCGCCTCCAAAAGGTGCGCCATTGCCGACGCGAGTTGGTGAAGGTTGTTCTTGCATACGGCATTCATCGCCGCCTCTCGCGCTCGTTGAACCGCTGGCAGTAGAATGGCGAGCAGCGCTGCAATAATGAATAGCACGACAAGGGTTTCGATCAGCGTGGCCCCTCGCCGCGAATCAGACGGCTTTGCAATTCCCTGGATCATGCCCCATGCTTCCCCGTGTGTGATGGGCCGGGAATCGAACGAATCTCAGAATGTCCATCAGTCTAACATTCTGGCAACTGAGAATGAATGCTCATCGGACCTTGAAGGGAATTCAGCGGCGATCGTATGGCAGGGCCGTTCATGCAACGCGTTTCCTGGCGAAGCCGGCGAACGACGGCGCAGAATCAAATGTCCGAAGTGTCGCCGTTGAGGTCTTCCTCGGCGACGTGCCCGTCGGCCGCGAAGACGCCGGCGACGCGGTCTTCGAGTTCGCCCTCGAATTCCTCGGCCGACCAGCCGCGGCGAATGCGGCCCAAGATGATCCGCTTATGCGCCGGATCGGCCCGATGTTGGAGAACGACCGCCGGCCGTCGCACGGGAGGTTTCATCGGCTCGACGATCACGCTCGGAACAATCGGCTCACGGGCGACGATCTCCGTGGCGATCGGCAGAGCGGCCGGCGGCGCCTCGCGCCGCGGTGGCTCCGGTGCGATCGCAACGGGTGCAACGACGGGTTCCGGCTTGGGCCGGGACCGCCGTCGCTTCGGCGGTTCCGCCGGCGCGGCTTCCAACTCCGCGTGCGGCTCCGGCAACTCCGAAAGATCGGCATTGCTCGGCAAGCGGCGCACGCGAACGTCGAGCGATTTGAACATCGCGGCCAAATGCTCGTGGCAAGTGAAGACGAGGAGCTGATGCCCATCGGCGGCGAAGTCGCGGAGCACGGCGGCCGCCGCCCGCGCCCGGTCCATGTCGAAATTCACCAGCACGTCGTCGAGCACCAGCGGCATCGAAGCCCCGCGGCGGGCATACGAGCCGACCAACGCCATCCGCAGGCTCAAGAACAACTGCTCGCGCGTGCCGCGGCTGAGCACTTCGATCGGCAAGGCGTGGCCCGTCGAATCATCCACCCGCAGCACGTCTTCGCCCAACGGCGTCCAGACGCGGCGATACCGCCCCCCGGTCATCCGGGCCAAATAGGCGGAGGCCTCGCGGAGCGTCTCGGGCTGACGGTTTCGCTCGTAATCGTTCTTGATGGATTCCAATATCATTCGTGTCGTGGCGAGCACCTGCCACCGCGATACAGCCTCTTTCAATCGCTCTTCAATCACGCTCAACTCCAACTGTTTGCGGCCGATGCCGTGATCGTCCGCGAGCGCCCGCAACTGCTCATTAAACTGGCCGCGTTGCTCGAAGAGGCTGTTCAGTGCACGGCGAGCCGTTTGCAAGCGCTCGGCGGCGTCCGCGCGATGCTGGGGAAACTGCTGCCGAGCGGCGCCGCCAAGCAAGCCGGTCAACTCCGCGTCGGCGCAAACGCCCGCGCAGGCATCCTTCAACTCCCGGTCGAGAGCGTTGCGGCGGCGGTGCAATTGGTCGACTTGGCCGCGTTCGGCGGCGCGGCGGGCAAATTCCGCTTCGTCGCTAACTCCCGCCCAATGCAAGAGCGTCGAGCGCCGCCGCTTGAGGCGACTGAGTGTCAGCCGGTATTTCTTCCGCCCTCGCCGCAGCTTGCGAAGTCGCCGGCGGATCGAATCGCGGCGCGCGACCAGCTTCTCCTGTTCCGCTGCCTGGCGCCGCAGTTGACGAATCTGCTCGACGGGTGATGCACTGTCGGGCAACAACTCCGCGTCAACAAACAGCGGCTCGATTCGCGCGGCGAAGGCAGCCAGCTCGCGCTTCCGGCGATCGCGCTCGTCGCACGCTTCGCGCAACCGGCGCTGGGAATCGTTTGTCATCGAGCTATGGCGAATGAGTTGGCCAATCTGTTTGGGTGCGAGATTCTTCGGCAAGCCGGCGGCAATCAGTGCCGCTTGCCAGCGGCGGTGGGCCGCCTTGAGTTCATCGCGAGCTTCGGCCGCCCGCTTTTCGGCGGAGCCGGCCTCTTGCCCAGCGGTGGCGCGTTTGGCGTCGTGCGGCATCAGGTCTTCGAGCTTTGCCAGATCGGCTTCGGCCGCTTGGAGGCGCACCGTGAGATTGCCGCCCCCTTTGGGCAATTGCTCGTCGAGCGTGTCGCGCTCTTGCTGAGCTTGCTTGGTTTGGGCTTCGAGCATCGTAAGCTGCTTGCGGCACGAGTCGAGCTGCCGCGCCGCCGATTTTTCCAAGAGCCACTTCGCGGCTGCGGCCGCCCCGAAAGCGAGAATGCCCAGCACGGCGAGGGTCCCGCCGAACGAGCCGAAGATTTTCGTCGGCAAGAACAGTCCGATCACCACCAGCAGCACGCCCAGCACGAACACGCCACCGAGGCTGGCCAGAATCCACCCCGGCAGAATCTGCCGTTCGAGCAGCTCGTGGCTCTGCTCTTCCAAGTCGGCCCGATGCCGAACCATGCGATCCAGGCGGTCGTCGAGTTGCACGCGGCGGCGGAGCTGCGAGGTCAGATTGCCCGCCCTTTCGAGCGCGGCGGGCAAATCGGTCTGGCCGGCCGCGAGCAACGCTTTTTCCACGGTCTCATGGTGATCGGTCGCCTGCTCATGGAATTGACCGACCGCCTGCTTGGCTTCGCGCGCCGCACGGCTTTTGGTCCGCAGATCGGCGGCCGGGGCGCGCAGCGCGGCAATCGCTTTATGGGAAACGCCTGCTGGCAGTTTCGCGACGCTCGAGCCCGGCGAAGCGGCGCTCTTGCCAGCCCCGGTTTCCCGTTGCTCGACTTTCGCAACGGCCGCCTCGGCGTCGCGTAGCTGTTGCTCGGCGGCGACGATCCACGACTCATTTTCCGCCAAGGCCAAAATCCGCGGAGATTGCTTCCAGAGGGGCTCGTTGACTTGGAGGCTAGCGAGCTGATTGCGCTGCTCCTTCCATCTGCGGCCGATCCGCTTCAACATCCGGCGGCAGCCATGGAGCCGTTCTTTCAGCCGATCCATCCGCGCCAGCGCATTCGGAGGCAAACTACTCGGCGGGCCCACCGCGGCGATCTGCTCGTCGAGCGCGGCGCGGGCCTGCCACTTCGGCTCGAGCGAAGCGGCCAACTCGACGACGCGTGCTTCGCGCTCCGCTTCCGCGGCTTCGGTTTCCGCGCGGGCAATCTCCTGCGCGAGACGATCTCGATCGCCGGCCAACCGCCAATGCCGTGCCGTCAACGTGCTGAGTTCATCCAGTTCGCCTCGCAGCTTGCCGCGCTTCGCCACCAGCTCACCGATTTGCGACGGACGATCGTCGGGCGAAAGGAGCCGCATGCGCGACGATTCGAGTTCGCGCATCACTTCGCCCAGCGACACGCGGTCCAAGCCGGTGGAAAGATCGTAGAGCAGTCGGGCGACCGCCGTTCCATCGAGTGTTCCAAGTTCCTGCATTTCGCCAAGGCCGACGGCAAACACATTATTGAAAACGCTCTCGTCCACGTCCGCCAGCAGGTCTCGCAACTGCGGATCGCCTTGGATCGTGCCATCGGCGGCGGCGACCGTGACCTCGCCCAACGGCACGTTCGGGCGATCGATGCGGCTCACGCGAAACCGGCCTGCCGGACTCGTGATGCCGAGCGAGCCGCTGCCACGGCCACCGTGCACCGGCGGCAGATACCGCGCTCGTCGCTCGGGCGAGAATCCATACAGCATCGCGCGCGCGAACTGCAGCAGCGTCGTCTTGCCGGCCTCGTTCGGACCGTAGAACACGTTCAATCCGGCGGAAAGCTCCTGCAATTCGAGGCCGCTCCACACGCCGAAACCGTCAATCTTCAGATCGTCGAATTTCATCACGCGAGTTCCTTTGCACCGGCGTCGTCGGGACGAAGCAGCTCGGACCCCAAGAGCGCGGCCTTTCGCAAGATCGAGCGGCGCACGGCCGGCTCGACGATCGTCGCCAAACCGGCCCATGTTCCGGCCCGTTGCTTCTCCGAAAGATAGGGCTGCACGTCCAGCGGCTCGGCGTCCGAAATCTCTCGGCTCCGCACAGCCCGCAAGAACTCGCCCAGCAATGTTTCTTGCTCGAACCATTCGTCGGGCAATGCTGGCGGCTCAATTTCGATCGATAAGGTCCAGGCTGCCGGCGCACGAAAGCCGTATTCGACGCGCAAGCTCGATATCAATTCGGCCGGCAAGGCGGTCCGGCGGGCTTCCTTCAGCAGCGGCCCGTCGCCGGAGATGGTCCAATGGATTAGCAGCGTACGGTCGGGCGTCGCGGCCGTGAGCGCTTTCAATCGTTCATGGAATAGAGGGTCCAACTCGTCGCGCGACGTGCCGGCGGCGACGATAATCCGCTCCTGATGCCATCGAACCACGTCGGTCGCCACGGGAACCAATTGAAACTGCGACGCCTCGTCAACCTTTACGAGCGTGCAGCCGTGCGGGCCGATTTGCGCGGGGCAGCGTCCTTGAGGGCTACCGGCAACGTGGGCCACGCGCTGCGGATTTGAGAGCGCGAGCGGCGTTGCGCCGTTCGCGGCGCCACCGAGGGCCCAATAGTGCACCGAATGTGCGGCTAGCGCAGTGAAGTCCAACTCGCGCGGCACCACCGCAATCGTGAACTGGTCGTCGGCGCCCGCGGCGAATTCGTCGAGAAACACCGCAGCGGTCTCGCCCGTTCCGTCGGAGACGGTTTCATCGAAGCTGCGACCAGAAATCTGACAAATGGGAATTCCATCGCGAGAGTGGACCAATCGCTCGACGCGGTGCCCAGAAAAAACATGCACGTTTCGCGGCCAAACCAAGCTCGGCGGCCATTGTGGACGACAATCGGTCTCGCTGGCCGCCCAGTAAACGGCGATGCCGCGCTCGGCCAGGCGCGCGAACTGCTCATACAAGAATGCCAGGCCCCGTGGGCCGGAGCGATTGGGATGCACCAGGTTGCCCGCCAGCAGAACGAAATCGACCGTTTCGGAAATCGCCAGATCGAAGACTCGCGTCGCCGCGCGGTAGGGAGCGTCGGCGAGCAATTCGGCCAGATGATCGGGAACTTCCGTCAACCCATAAGGGGGCTGTTCCAGATGAAAACCCGACGCCTGAAGAAATCGAAACGGCTTGCTCAGCATATACGCCTCCCTGCGCAATGGACGATGACTGCACCGTGTCTGCAGGGAACGCCCTCCGCGGCGCTCCGGGCCGAGTGCGGCAAACGACGCAGCCGTGCCGCGACAATTGGGGAGTTTAGCGGAGCACGGGAGATCGTGCTATGCCGTTTGGGCTTGCAGATGCTAGCAGTCCGCTTGTACTGCCTTGGAGCGGCCAATTAAGATGAAGTGGTCGGTGGCTCGACAACACAATCTGCCTCGCAGCCGCACGATCATTCCTCGCTTACCCGCCAATTCCCCGATTCTCCGATCGAGCATGCCTAAGTTCGCTGTAGTCTTTTGCCTAGCGGTCAGCTTTGGCGCGACGATGCTGGCAGCCAGTTCGATCTTGGCGGAAGACATGCACTATACGGCCGTCTTCACCGACGGCAACCGGATCACGGGTGGGCATCTAACCGACTGGGCGAACAGCAATCAGCCGCGGCTCAACGGCAAGCCGCTGTTCGATCAATCCAATCAAATCCGCTGGCTCAAGAAGGAGACACCTGAGCAGGCGACGCAGCCGGCCGCGTTTGTCGAAATGTTCGGCGGCGATTGCCTGCCGGGGCGGGTGAGCGGCTGCGGCAGCAACTCGACGCTCGAAGAAGGGGAGTTGCCGGCGCATCTGATCGTCGAGCCGACGATTCCTTTGACGTTCCTCGATGGCATGCAGCCATCGTCGAGTGTGCGCGTGCTAACCCGATGGTTGCGCCGGATCGTCTGGGAGCGGCGATCGAGCGACCAATACGAGCCGGCCACGCTCTTCTTCAAGGATGGCCGGCAGCTTTCGTTTCGCGCCATCCGGTTCAATGCCACGGGTGTCTCGGTGCTGACGGAGAGCGAGCGGCGCGAAGTGCGCTTCGCCGATCTGGCCGAATTGCACATGCCGCGGCTGGATTGGTGGGACGCCTATTTCGAACAAGTGGCGCTGCTCACGCCCGATTGCAAAGAACGCCTGACGAGATTGGAAACGCTCGACGGGCTGAAGGTCACTGCGTCGGCCGACCGCGTTCAGCCGATGTTTTGGGGCGATCCAAACAATCCCGAAAGCTGGCTCCCCTGCGTGCAACCGGCCTGGTCGCTCGATCCGCTTTGGGTTCGCTATCCGCGGGTGCTGACGCGGCGATTCTTCGGGCCGCATCAGGTGCCGCTGTCGCTCGTCGAACCGAGCGACATCAAATTGCGATCGGCCCTAGCAGCCGGCTGGCGGCCGCAGATCGATCGAAACGTGCAGGGAGGCCCACTGCAAAGTGGCGGGCAAGAAGCGGGTTGGGGTTTGGGGATGCACGCCTACACGGAGATGCACTTCCCATTGCCGGCATGCGTCCAATCATTCCGGAGCCGCGTCGGCTTGGATCAGGTCGTCGGCAAGGGAGGCTGCGCGCGAGCGATCGTTTACGCCAACCAGGCAGAGGGCGAGCCGCTATTTCGCAGCAAACACTTGATCGGCTCCGACGAGACGGTCGACACGGGCACGTTGCCGGTGGGCGGGTCGGCCGGAGCGGAGTTGATCCTGGTCGCACATCCGGCCCACGCCGACCGTCCCGAGGGGGCCGATCCATTCGACATTCGCGACGTGGTCGATTGGCTCGAGCCGCAGGTGAATCTCGATCTCGGCTCGCTCCGCACGGAGGTTCACGACCGCTTGGATCGCTTGCTGCCGGGCTGGGACGGGTGGACTGTTGCCGGCGGCGGCAAGGAAAAGATGACCTGGCTCAGTCGCTGGGACGGCGCGAACCCTTACGATCGGCGATTTCACTTCGAGTTCCGTCCGCAAGACGCCTCGCTCACGCTCACCCGCAATCTGCAATTGGAATCCGATCAGAACTGGTTGCTGTTCTACGCCAGCCGCAATCCGGACGGCGGGCAAACCTCGCCCACCCAAATGATCGTCCGCATCGACGGAAAGCAAGTCGGCGATTTCGACGTGCCGGCCCGCTGGGGACCGACCACGCCGCTGGCCGTGCCGGTCGATCGATTCCACAACCGTCCCATTGCGCTGGAGGTGCGATTTGTTTCGCGAGGAGACAAATCATTCGTGGATTGGCGGTCGATGGCGATCGTCGATAAGCTGCCGAGCCTGGCGGAAGTGTTCGAAGATGCGCCCCAGCCGCCGATTCAATTGAAATCGAGCGACGGGCCGAATACGGGCGACGGACGCAGCAGCGTCGTCCCGCTCGACCGTTTCTCCGGCGACACCAGCATCAAGGTCGCCGGCGAAAAAACGCAGGTCACGCTGACGAACCTGAGTCTACCGATCCGCGAAAACCCGCGATTCGGCGAATACCGCTATATCTGCTTCGCCTGGCGAAAGAAGGGCGGGTCGCAGATTGCCGTGGATCTGGATTCTGTTCTCGGCGCCGATCTCGGCCCGCAGCGCGAAGACCGCACGCAGCTATTGAAGCAGATCAAGCGATTGAACAATTCGTTGGCACAGGGACGGAAGCAGCTCGACGCATTGCAAGCGCTGCAAAAGGAGCATACGCTCTCGCCGGCGCAAGCCGGAACGCTTCAGAACTTGGAGCAGCGCGAGCAATCGGGTCACGTCGATCTTCAGCAACTCGAGCTGGACTTGGCCGGCGGCGCGAATGCCGCGCGCGGCGGCACGACCATGCACTCGCGGTATTTCGCCGGCAATCCGCCGCAGACGCCGCCCGAGCTGCGCGCCATCCGCCTGGCAGATCGCGCGCCGGAGCAATGGACGCTGGTCGTTCGCGATCTCTATCAGGACTTCGGCGGCGGCGAGCTGAATGGCATCACTCTCGCCAGTCCCGACGGCGACTACGCGCTTTTCGACCACATCTATCTCGCGCGAACTCAGCAAGATTTCGAGCGTTGCCCGCGGCAAGCCCCACCAATTTCGGTCGGCAACTAACGGCAAGCGTCGTGCCTAGGCCGTGAGCGGCGGCTCGGATTCGGCGAATTCCTGATAAGCCCGCGAGATCGCCGCGAGATCGGTTTCGGCGGCGGCAAAGATCCCCCGAATCCGCGAGCGGAGGATGACGCCTTTTTCCAGGCGCTCGGCGAAGAGGCGGTGAGCCAGGCGCAACGTGCCGCTCTGGCCAACGCGTTCGAGCGTCGAGTGACGGAAGTCGGCCGGGTGGACCATCTCGATGTAAACCATGCGAGCATTCGCCGGACGAAATACGAAGCATCCCGTTGCGAGGTTGGCGTTGACCAACTCGGAAGCGCTGGGGATCGGCAGATCAACAAAGCGACAATTATTGCTTTCGGTAAGTTGGCTAATCTTGTTCGTCGCGAGGTTTGTCTCGACCGCCAGAGCCGGATCGCTATCGAGCAAGCTGGTTTGAATCGACAGGATCAATTCCAGGGCGGCGATCGACTGATTCGTGTTGTCGGCCGAGTCGAACGGCAGCGCGGGCAAGAGCCGCCAATAGATCTGCGCGCGGAATGGATTGCCCGCCGCCTCGCCATAGACGGCGACAAGATCATTGCCGCGCGAAAAGAAGTCGAGCGACCGCTCGTGGGCAGATTGACCCGACGCACCGGACGTGGACACCTCTCCGACCGAGTAAGCCGAAGAGAACGGAGGCAGCTTGACGCGAAATAACGCGCCATCGCTTATTGCCGCGCCGCGCACCTCGAGACGGCTGACACCGGCCGACGGATTCAGCAGATCGATCTCGGCTCGAAACGTCGCGGACTCAAGCCGCGCCGTGTGGCCGTCGATTCGCCAGGGAGAGGATTGCATCGCGCGTTTGCCGGCTCCGCGAGAAGGTCACTCAACGAAAAAACCCCGCCGTCCACTTGCGTGAAACGGCGGGGCCGGAACAGAGAAGAGGCCAAGCTTGGCGACGAATAATGTTATAAGGCGTTCGCACTCGATCGGCCCAAATTCGCCGATCTCTTCACTCGCTTGAAACCCTTCAACTCGCAACACCCCTGATGATACCAGCTTCGATGCCAGTGTCCAGCATCTTGCGAAAAAATTGTCAAAATTATTTTGCTCGGCCGGGTTTGATCGCCGCGAGCGAGATTCGAGACGGATCGTGAATGGCCACCGGGCTAGTGGATATTGTCGCAGCCCAGGTCATGGCGGCCGGCATAGTACGGTGCAAATCGATTCCGTCAACAGAGACTTGCCCTTGTTCGCCTCGCATTGCGTCCGGCCAGCATTATAATCGAAGCGAAACTCAACTCGGCCCGGAAGCAACCTAATGCCCGATTTCCTAGCGATTTGCGAACAGGCGGCCCGAGCCGGAGGGGCCGTGCTGCTGGAATGGGCAGATCGGTTCAGCGTCCGCGAAAAGGCGCCGTCCGACCTGGTGACGGAGGCCGACATCGCTTCCCAGGAGGTCGTGCGCAGCATCCTCCTGACGGCGTTTCCCGACCACGATTTCTTGAGCGAGGAGGATCCAGTTCTACCGGCAATCGCCGGCCAAGCGCGCGATTCCGCCCGCCCAGCCGGCCAGTTGAACGGCCGTTACCGTTGGATTGTCGATCCGCTCGACGGAACGACCAATTACGTTCATCATGTGCCGGAGTTCGCGGTTTCCATCGCCTTGGAACAAGCTGGCGAAGTGCTGGTCGGCTGCGTATTCAATCCGGTGGCCGGGGAATGCTTCACCGCCGTCCAGGGCGGCGGGGCGTTTTTGAACGGTCGGCGATTGGCCGTGAGCCAAGCGACCGAATTGTCTCACGCGTTGGTCGCGGCCAGTTTTCCGCCCAAGGTCGAACCCGGCTCGCGCGTGCTGAAGGACTTCGCCGAGGTGATCGTCGCCTGCCAGTCGGTCCGCCGGACGGGATCGGCGGCCTTGAACCTCTGCTACGTCGCCGCCGGCCGATTCGACGCCTATTGGGCCCGCGAGACGAAGATTTGGGACGTCGCCGCCGGATCGCTCCTGATCCGAGAAGCCGGCGGCCTAATCACGGGCTTAGATGGCGCCCCTTTCCACCTCGATCGCCCGCAATTCATTAGCGCCGCGACCGAGCACCTTCACCGGCAATTGCGGGCGATCGTCGGCTGAAGCGATTCCGTCGGACAGAAACACGGGTCGCGGACCGACAGCAATCGCAGCATTAAAGGCAATACCAAAAGCGGGTGAGCGCCGCCAGACTTCTGCGTTTCTTACGCTCGCGAAGCCATGCTGTGCGGGCCGTGGCGGTCACGCGGGTCAGACCGGGACAATTGGACATACCGCTTGTCTCTAATGCTCTACACCCCCGCTCGTCGCCCGCCGCGGTGTGCTAGCTTTTCAATACGGGTGCCGACACTCGATCTCAGCGCCAGAGATCGCAATAACCACCGCAACGCGCGCTCGCCCACTCGCGCTTCCCTCTCCAAATTGAGGACTCTGCAATGAAGAAGGTATTATTTGCATTTCTATGGTTTGTCGTGCTTTACTTCGTCGCTTGCTTCCTGATAGGGGCCGTCGCCGGCGGCATCGCCGGCTCACACCATCCGGAAAGCGTCGCGGCGGCCCAACAGGCTGGAATGATTGCCGGCGCTCGAGCCGTGAGCGAATATCGTCTCCTGATTGTCGCCGGAGCCATGTTGCTATCCGCAATGGGAAGTGTTGCCGGTGTGCTGCCCGGGACGCGCGAACGCACGGCTTAATCCTGGCCAAGCCATCGATAATAAATCGTCCTGGTCGATTCATGTGCTGCCATGGGAAGTTTGCTAATAGATGGACTCCGGCTTGAGGCGCCGCAGGCATGGATGTTCCGTTCGATGGGCAATATGATTCTCGCACGGCGAGATTCAGGCATCGGTTGCCTTCAGATATCGCAAGTCTACCGTCACGATCTGCGCGGCGCAGCGACACCTGAGGCTTGCTTGTCGCTGGCACAAAAGTTTGTCTCTCGTGCCGGGATGAGTGCGCCATTCGACGCCACACAGATTGCCGATGGCGGATCGATGTTCGGCGGATTCAGCTATCTAATTGGCAAAGATTTTGGCAGAGTCTGGTATCGGCTAGCGCATGAGGAACTTGTATTGGGCGCGTATGGCTGCTCACGAGAGAAGCAGCAGGCGTCAGAGATAACCGAGTGCGAGTCTATCATGATGTCAGCGCACTACGCGGAGTCAGACGCCTGACCATGCGCCGTAGGCGGGGAAAAGAGGGATAAGGGAAAAGAAAGCGGAAAGAGGGGCCAAAACTTTTGAGCCCTTTTTCTTTCGATCGCTTGTATGCCGCAGCCGCTTGATTGCGCTGCTGGCCCGGCATATAAGCTATTCATGCCTAAATCGCCGTTCTGGCTGGTGTTTGCCGTGCTGCTGTGGCGTTCGTTGCTTGCCGCGGGGGCGGAGCCGGAAGTGCCCCGCGATCCGTTGCAGAATCTCGAGCGCACTTGTTTTCAGACAAGTCATGCCTATAGCGACGCCGCGGATTTACGATCCGACGTCGCGATTGTATACGGCATCGATCGCAGATTGCCCGAGCGAATCCAATCGTGGCGCGAGCACGGTTATCGCGTCCACGTGATGACGGGCGCGGCTTGGGGCAACTATCGCGAGTATCTCGACGGCCGGTTCGACGGCGCGAGCCACGACGACGAAGCTCAGACCGACCGCGACGGGAACAAAATCCTTCACAACCGCGACATTCCTTACATGTGTCCCACGGAGGGTTACGGCAAGTTTCTTTGTGCCGGAGTGCAGCGAGCGCTGGATGCGGGCGCTGAGGCGATTCACCTCGAAGAGCCGGAGTTTTGGGTCCGCGCAGGCTACTCCAAAGCATTCCAGAAAGAATGGCGCAGTTACTACGGCGAAGATTGGCAGTCACCCGAGACGTCGGTCGATGCCCAATGGCGATCGGCGAAGCTCAAATACTATCTCTACCGACGAACGCTTCAGCAGATCTTCAACTACGTGCAGGATTACAATCGCCGCACCGGCCGCCATGTGCGCTGCTACGTCCCCACGCACAGCCTGCTCAACTACGCTCAATGGCACATCGTGAGCCCGGAATCGAGCCTCGCGCGGCTGGCCGGCTGCGATGGTTATATTGCCCAGGTCTGGACCGGCACCGCGCGCACTCCCAACGTGTTTCGCGGGCAGCTTCGCGAACGGACGTTCGAGACGGCGTTTCTCGAATACGGGGCGGCTCAAAACCTGGTCCGCGCCACCGGGCGGACCGTTTGGTATCTGAACGACCCAGTTGAAGACAATCCCCGGCACAGTTGGGACGACTACCGGCGGAATTGGGAATCGACGCTCACCGCCTCGCTCTTGCAGCCGGAGGTTTGGCGCTATGAGGTGAGCCCCTGGCCCGAGCGGGTCTTCGCCGGGCATTACCCAGCCGCCGGCAATCCGGAGGTTCGCGAACCGATTCCGCCGGCCTACGCCACCGAGGTGCAAACGGTCATCAACTCGCTCAACGACATGAATCAGCCGGCGGTGGCGTGGGACTGCGGTACGGCGGGGATCGGACTGCTCGTGAGCGATTCGCTGATGTTCGAGCGCGGCGAGCCGGGTTCGAGCGACCTGCACCTGAGCAACGTCTACGGCCTGGCGTTGCCCTTGTTGAAGCGCGGAATGCCGATCGCGCCCGTCCAGCTTGAAAACGTCACGGTCCCGAACTATCTCGACGGATTCCGCGTGCTGCTCCTCTCCTATCACGGCATGAAGCCGCTCGACCCCCGGGTTCATGCGCCGTTGGTCGATTGGGTGAAGCATGGCGGAGTGCTGATCGTGTGCGACGACGATGGCGATCCTTACAATCGCGTTCACGAATGGTGGAACAGCGACGAGAACCGCCGGGGACCGTCCACGACTTCTCCCTCTCCCTTGACGGGAGAGGGCCGGCCTGCCGTGAGCTTGTCGAACGGGGGTGAGGGTGTGGCGGAAAAAAAGGGGACTGTCCCCCTCTCTGTGGGCGGTTCTCGGAAAGGCTACAACTACGCGACGCCTCGCGAGCACCTGTTCGAGCAATTTGGACTGAACGCAACTGAAGCGGCTTCGCTGCAAGAAGGCAAACTGGCCACGGTCGGAAACGGTCGCGTGATTTGGCTGCGCGAGGATCCGGCCGGGCTTGCTGCGAGCGCGAAAGGGGAAGCCCGACTGATCGAAACCGTCAAGAAGGCCGCCGCGAGTGCCAGCATCGCCTGGCGCGAGACGAATTTTCTGCTGCTTCGTCGTGGACCTTATGTCATCGCGGCCGGCTTGGATGAATCGATCGGCGGCGAAACGAAGCTGCTGCTGGGACGCTGGATCAACCTGTTCGATCCGGAGCTGCGAGTCCAGGAGACGATCGAACTCGCTCCCGGTTCGCGATACTTCTTGCGCGATCTCATGGCTACCAAGGTCGCCGCGCCGCAGCTCCTGGCGTCGGCCTGCAAGGCGGTGCCGCGCGAAGGCGATGGCGCATCGTTCACATTGACGGTCGAGGGAGTCGGCGACACCCCGGCCATCGTCCTACTCCATTCGCCGAAAGAGCCACGCTCGATCACTCTCGCCGGCCAGCCGCTGGATTCCAAGTCGTTCAAATACTCCTCCGGCGATCACTTGCTCTGGATTCGTTTCGCCAATCAAGCCAAGCCCCGCGAACTCGTCGTACTTTATTGACGAAAAGAAAGCCCCGCGTGCAGGAGGCTGCAGCGCGGGGCGTTACAGGGCTTGAAAAACCCGCCGGTCCGGAGCGGGCTTCCATCTCGAAATCTAACTCGGTCCCATCGTTCGTGTCAATAAAACTTGCGCGGCCGGCGAATCGCGGACGCAATCAGAAATGCAGTCCCTTCCTACGCGAAGAATCTTGTCCGGCGCGAACGAGATTTGGCAATCTCCTGTCGGCAGGGCTGCACATCGCAACCCGCCCGCACATTGCAACGCTGTACGCTACAGCAGGAGTGAATTATGTCTCGACTCGGCAGGTTCTCGACCATTGTCGCCGCCAGCATCGCGGCGATCGGGTGCTTCGCGTTCGTAGGAGCCGGTTCGGCGCAAGCCGGTTGTCCGACGACGTGTTACAGCCATTGCCATCACTACCACCACGGCGGATGTGGGTACTATGGATGTTACCATCCGTCGTGTGGCGTATTCATTGGCGGCGCAGCCGCTTGCAACGGCGGCAGTTGCGTCGCCGTGCAAGCGCCGCCACAGACGGCGAATGTTTACGTGTACGACCTGTACTTCACCGACCCCAAGGGACAACAGCAATCCGGCGGCCGGTTCGTCGTCACCTCGTCCACGATCAGCACCGACTGGGGTGGATTCGACGTAGCACAAAACGCTCTGACGGCCGCGGGCCTGAAGACCACCTACGCGGCCCAATTCTGGAAGACCACCGCCATCAATTGAGCGTGCTGACCCGCTCGGCCACAACGCCGAGCGACTGCAAGAGTCGCTGGGACGCCAGCGGCTCTTGTCTTGCGTTGCCAGGAACCTATCCGAGAACCGCCAGGGCAAAGGGGACAGTCCCCGTTTTGCTCCGCGGACTGCGCAAAAGGGGGACAGTCCCCGGCGGTTGTCGGATAGGCTCAGGCCGGTTGATCTTGGGCCGCCGCGTCGGCTATGCTCGCGGCGGAGACTTGCACCATGATTCTCGACGCACTGGCCGCCGCCGAGCCGTATTTCGCGCTGCATCGCGGTTTTTCGGCCGCCTTCGCGTACTTGCGGTCCGTCTCGCCGGGCCAGCTTCTTGAAGGACGGCACGAGTTGGAAGGCAACCGACTCTTTGCCCTCGTCGCCCACGACTCCGGACGCGGGCGGCAAGCGGCGAAGCTCGAGGTTCACCGGAAATTCATCGACATTCAATGCTGCCTCTCGGGACAGGAATCGATCGGCTGGCGGCCGTTGGCCGACTGCGCCGCGCCGGAAGCGCCGTTCGACTCGACCCGCGACATACAGTTCTTTGCGGACCGGCCCGAGAGTTGGCTCGATCTGCATCCTGGCCGGTTCGCCATCTTCTATCCGAGCGACGCGCACGCGCCGCTGGCGGGCGACGGGGAGGTGTTGAAGGTGGTCGTCAAGGTGGCTGTGGATTGGGCGCTTTGATGCGAGTGCTGAGCTACAACATGCACAAAGGGATCGGCGGCCGGGATCGCCGCTATCGGCTCGATCGGATTATCGACGTGATCGAGACGGAGAATCCGGATTTAGTTTGTCTGCAAGAAGTCGATCGCCACGTGCGGCGGTCGGGGTTCGACGATCAGCCGCGGCTGTTGGCCGAGTATTTCAAGTCGGCCGCCGTCCTCTATCAGCCGAACGTGCATCTGCGCCGCGGCGCGTACGGCAATCTAATCTTGTCGCGCTGGCCGCTAACGAGCAAGCATCAGATTTCCCTGCGGCTGAAGGCGAAGAAGCCCCGCGGGGCGCAGTTGGCCGTCGTCCAAACTCCCGAGGGCCCGCTGCATTTGGTCAACCTGCACCTCGGGCTGGCGGAGCGAGAACGGCATTGGCAGATCGGGCATTTGCTGGGGCATCATCTGTTCCGCGAGTCGGCCGCGTTGCCGACGATCCTGGTCGGTGATTACAACGATTGGCGGAATACGCTGCCGCGCGCGGCTCTCGGGCATTTGGGTTTCGCGCACATGACGGCGCCGGCCTCGCGGTTCCGCTCGTTTCCTGCTTATTTACCATTGGGATCGCTCGACAAAATGTTCGTTCGCGGCACGGTTTTTGTTCGCCACGTGCGCATCATTCACTCGTGGCTCGCGCGGCGAGCGTCGGACCATCTGCCGCTGGTTGTCGACTTTCACCTGGATTCCGCGCTGGCAGGGCCGTAGCATGAAGCGATAGACGATTCTCGATTTTGGATTCTCGATTTTGGATTTTGGATTGGGGAATCGAAAACCGGCAGGCGGTTATCCGACCGATCAAGGAGGGCTATCGTGATGTTTCGAGGCGTTGCATTGAATCGACTTGTCGGCGCGGCGGTGGGGGTTGCCGTGTCGCTGTGTGCCGCTTCAGCCGTCGCACAGCGCCCGCGGCTGTTGCAACTTCGCGCTCAGCCGGCACAGGAGGAGATCGTCGCGGCAGCGGGAAGCCCCTTCGGCGTCGGCAAGTTGACGGTCGCGCTGCCGCGCGGAGTCGGCGCTCCTTCAGTGCCCGAGGACGAATTTACGCTCGCCGAGAAGAATGGTCGAGCGCTTTATTCGACCTTTGGACAAGCACCGCTTCGAGGACTGTTGCGCGACTTCCTGGACCGTCCGCAGAGTGTGACGGTCTATTTCCTGTTCAAAGGAGACTCGCCGCTCGAACTCACGCTTTATGCTCCGACAGCCATCGAGCGGCAGATCGCGCCGCAAAACGACGCAAGTCTGCACGCCCGCTTGCTCGGCGAATGGTGGCGGGAATACGCAACCCGTTCGCGCCCCTTGGCCGATTTGGCTGGTCAAATCCTGCCGATCCCGATTCGGACGAACCGCAATGATGAGTATCCGCATTTAGTCGACACATATCTCGCGGCGATGCTCTCGCGTCGGCTTTCGCTGCCGGCGCCCGAGGAGCCGAATCGGTCGCTGCTTGGTGGGCGGCAATCCGACATCGGCCAGGCCGCCGGGCTCTTAGCTGGAACCGAGGCGACCCGGGCCGCGATGGAACGCGAGATCATGCTCGGCAGCGGATCGAACCCCGAAGCCGCCGACCAGCCGGTTCCGCAGCCGGTTCAGATGACGGCGCTCGAGGAAGTGCCGCCGCCGCGCGAACTAAGGATCGAGCCGATCGCCGCGCACGTTCCCGCCGAGTGCCTATATCTCCGGTTCGGCAGCTTCGACAACTATCAATGGTTTCGCCGGCGGCTTGACGAGTGGGGGGGCGATTTGCGGAACCTGATGACGGCCCGCGGAGTGAATTACAACATGAACGCGCGGCTCGAGCGGCAGCTTTCCTTGCATGAGACGCCGCTCTCCGCGCTGCTCGGGCCGACCGTGATTGCCGACGTGGCCCTGATCGGCGACGACACGTTCTTCCGCGAAGGGGCTGCGATTGGAATGCTATTCCAGGCCCGCAACAATTTCGGCCTCTCATCCGACTTCAATCGGCAGCGAGAAGAGGCCCTGAAGAACGAACCGGGCTGCACCGACCAGAAAGTCGAAGTCTCCGGCCACACGGTGTCGTTCCTGTCCACGCCCGACAATCGCGTGCGGTCGTTCTATGCCATCGATGGCGATTTCCATTTGGTGACCACCTCGCGAGCGGTGGTCGAGCGATTCTTCGCGGCTGGCAGCGGCAAGGGAGCGCTGGCCGACGCGGCCGATTTTCGTTACGGCCGGACGATCTTGCCGGAGGACCGCAACGACACCGTGTTCGCGTTTCTCTCGGAGGAATTCTTTCGGCAGTTGGCCAGTCCCGCCTATCAGATTGAAATGACGCGGCGGCTGCGATCGGCCACCGAAATCAATCTCGTCGAGATGGCCCGCCTCGCCGCTCAGGCCGAAGGGGCGCCGAGCGCGACGCTCGAGCAGCTCGTCGCCGGCGGCTACTTGCCGAAAGGCGTTCTTGAGCGGCCAGACGGCAGCCGGCTAGTTCTCGAACAGGATGGCCAGGCGAGCGATTCGCTCCGCGGGGCGGAAGGCTCGTTCGTCCCGGTGCCGGACGTGAACCTGCGCGGCGTGACCCGTGCCGAGACGGCTGCATACGCCCGCTTCGCCGAATCGTTTCAAAGCCAGCTTGGCCGAATGGACCCGATCGTCGCCTCGGTAAAACAGCTTGGGGTCGAAAACGATCGCGAGCGAGTCGGCATTGCGGTGCGGATGCTCCCGCTCGCGCCGCAACACTATTCGCTGGCGATGCGTTTGCTTGGACCAGCCGAGCGGCAGCGGCTCGCCCCGATTCCCAGTGACGTGCTGACCGTCGAAGGTTTCGTGTCGGGAAGCGTTTTGTCGCTGTTTCAGTCGATCATTCCCGGCGGCGTGGCGCAAGGCGGGCCGTATCACCTATTCGTCGGTGTCCGTAATGCCGAGCCATTCGATGCGCGCAATGGCCCTGCGGAGCCGCGCGGCGGTTTGTTGAGTTCGATCCCGTTCTATGTCGGCGCCTGGCCGACGCCGGGCATCCTGGGGCTGCTCGGCCTCGGGCGGGCTGATCAGCCACACGATCCGGATGGTTACGTTCAGACGAGACTCATGTGGGAGCGACAGATCGGACCGATCACCGTCGCCGCACCGCAACGGGAAACTCTCGCGGCCGTGACCCCGCAGTTGAAGATCGTCGATTCCGAGAGGCCGGCCCAATTGTGGCTGCACGTCGGAGACGTGACGCAATCGAAGCTCGCTGAGTTCAGCAATTCGCACGGCTACTCGCGGGCCCGACAAATCGCCGAGGGAAACTCGCGCTTTCTGCACTCGCTGACCACGCAACTCGGCGTCGCGCCGGAGCAGGCGATGACCATCGGCGAGCGGCTGCTGGATGCTAATCTCGTCTCACCCGTCGGCGGCCATTTTGAACTCGTGAAGCCCGAAGGGGAGTTTCCGATCTGGACTTCCACGGCGATGAAGGGCGAGAACCGCCGGGGACTGTCCCCTTTTGTGGGGCGGGCACTATCGCAAGATGGTCGGGAACAAAAGGGGACTGTCCCCCTCTCCGCTGGCGGTTCTCCGCCCGACGGATTTCAATCGCCGCCGCTCGACTGGTTTCGCGGGCTGGACGCGGAATTGGCCGTGGAGCAAGGCAAGCTCTCATTCGACGCTCAACTCCAAATGCAGCGCCGTAATCGCGAAGGCAAGATCGCTCCGTAACGGCCTGCATGCCTCACTGGCAGCGGAACAGTGTGGCGTTGGCGAGCTTAGAGTGTGGCACTGGCCAGCGAAGTCGGCCAGTGCGGGCCCGCGAGCTGAGATGACCGCACGATCGCGTCTCGAATGGTGACTCGGCACTGGCCGACGTTGCTGGCCAGTGGCACCTGGTACAAAGCGCAATGAGCGTCCAAAAGGCATGATCTGCCGGTTCTTACGGCGACAGGCGAAAAGTCGCCGCGGCGGGATGGCGGCGGCCGATCAAAGAATTGGCTTTAAATGGCGGCTTCAGGCCGCGATTCGCACCACAAGAAAGTTGACGCCGCATACGGACATCCGAGAGCTGACGCCACCCGGCTCGTTGCGATTCTTTCCAAAAAAAAGTTGACCCCCGCACACCCACCCGATAGATTACTCTTGGCACTCGATTTGCATAATTTCGACGCCCCAGAGCCGGTATTTGCGCTCGTTTCCGTGGGAGCCTTCGCAAGGCTTCGTCAGATGGGTCTGACCTATTTCAAACGCTTCCGGATGGAAATCGACTTGGCCGGTCGTGATTTCTCCAATGCGGCTCTGCCCCCAGACTTTTCCTTCGTTCGCTGGGACGAGTCGCTTCTGGAAACCCATGCTGAAACAAAGTATTCGAGCTTCCGTTTCGAGATCGATGCCAATGTATTTCCCTGCCTGGGAGAACTGCCCGGCTGCATTCGGCTGATGAGCGAGATTGCCGAAAAACCTGGGTTTTTGCCCGCCGCGACTTGGCTGGTGGCCCGCACCTTCCCCAATGGCGAACCGGAGTATTGTGGAACGATCCAAGGGATCATCGATCGCAACGGGATGGGGGCCGTGCAGAATCTAGGGGTCGTGCCGGAGTACCGCGATCAGGGGCTGGGTCGAGCGCTGATGCTCAAGGCTTTGCAAGGTTTTCAAAGCGCCGGGCTGCGACAGGTGTTTCTTGAGGTGACATCGCAAAACGACGGGGCGATCCGCCTCTATCGGCGGATGGGGTTTCAGAAAGTCCGCACCATCTATAAGGTAGTGGAGGTTGCGTACTCCTGACCTCCACCCCTGACCCCCGCTCCTCGTGTCGCAAGACATCCAAACGCGTCAGTTCGCCAACGGATTGGTATTGGTCGCCGAGCCAATGCAATCACTGGAATCGGCAGCCTTTACGGTGCTGGTTCCGGCCGGCGCCGCCTACGACCCTCCCGATCGCGGCGGACTCGGCACGCTCGTGTGTGAAATGTCGCTCCGCGGGGCCGGGAGCCGCGACAGCCGGCGGTTTATCGAAGACCTCGAGAACCTCGGCGTGCAGCGCGGCGAATCCGTCTCGACGATGCACACCAGCTTTAGCGGCGCAACGCTCGCGAAGAACCTCCCCGCCGCTCTGACGATTTATGCCGATCTGCTCCGTTCGGCCCACCTTCCAGCCGACCAACTCGAGGCCGGCCGCCTGGTAGCGATTCAGGAACTCCGGGCCATCGAAGACGAGCCGGGACACAAGGTCATGCTCGAGCTTCGGCGGCGGCATTATCCCGACCCCTTGGGCAAGCCGAGCGAAGGGGAAATGCAATCGCTCGAAGCGATCAGCATCGAGGAAATTCGGCGGCAATACGCCCGCCTCTATCGCCCCAACGGCGTGATTCTCGGCGTTGCCGGCCGGATTGATTGGAAGCGGCTCGTCGACTTAATCGGCGGCTTGCTCGGCGATTGGGAGCCGCTCGATCGTCCCGAGATCGAGCCGGGGCCGCTCGGCGCGAGGGTCGATCACGTCGCGCATGAGGGGAATCAGACGCACGTCGGCATCGCCTACGACAGCGTGCCGTATCGCCACCCCGATTACTTTCAGGCCTCGGGCGCCGTCGGCGTGCTGAGCGGCGGGATGAGTTCGCGGTTGTTCACTGAGGTTCGCGAGAAGCGTGGCCTCTGCTACACGGTCTACGCCTCGTATCATACGCTCCGCGATCGAGCGAGCGTGCTCTGCTATGCCGGGACGACGGCCGAACGGGCACAAGAAACGCTCGACGTGACGCTCGGCGAACTCAAGCGGCTCGCGGCGGGAATCGAACCCAACGAATTGTCCCGGCTCAAGGCACGCGTGAAGAGTTCGCTCGTGATGCAGCAAGAATCGAGTTCTTCGCGCAGCTCGTCGATCGCCCGCGATTGGTATCACCTTGGGCGGGTGCGCACGCTGGACGAGATCGGTCAGTTGGTCGACGCTCTGACATGCGATTCGATCAACGCTTATCTCGCCGCCCATCCGCCGAGCGATTTTACGATCGTCACCCTCGGACCGCGAGCGCTTGCGGTTTAACTTGCCGGCACTGGCCGACTTCGCTGGCCAGCGCCACCCAATTGCGATGAACATCCAGTCATAGGGGGTCCAAGTGGAATTCCGCAACACAACGCTCGGCAACGGGCTGGAAATCGTCGCCGAGTGCAACGCCGAGGCTCATTCCTCGGCCTTGGGCTTCTTCGTTCAGACGGGCGCTCGCGATGAAACAGCCGATGTGGCCGGCGTGAGCCATTTCCTCGAGCACATGATGTTCAAGGGAACGGCCAAACGCAGCGCCGAGGACGTGAACCGCGAGTTCGACGAAATGGGGGCGCATTACAACGCCTTCACCAGCGAAGAGAGCACGGTCTATTACGCCGCGGTGCTGCCTGAGTTTCAGGAGCCAATCGTGCAGCTCCTCGGCGACATCCTCCGCCCGGCGCTGCGGAAGGAGGATTTCGACACCGAGAAGCAAGTGATCATCGAAGAGATCAAGATGTACGAAGACCAGCCGCCGTTCGGGGCGGACGATAAATGCCGGGCCGCCCATTTTGGCCGGCACCCGCTCGGCCATAGCGTGCTGGGAACGGCCGAGAGCATCGCGGCGCTGCCGGTCGAGGCGATGCGGAAGTATTTTGCCCGCCGCTATTCGCCGGCCAATATCGTGCTCGCGGCGGCCGGGCGGATCGACTTCGACGCCTTGGTCGGCACCACGGAAAAAGTTTGCGGCGGCTGGGAACAGGTAGATGCCCCGCGTGAGATTTCGCGGGTCGCAACGAAATCGGGATTCGAAGTGATCGCCAAGCCTTCGGCCACGCAGGAGTATTTGCTCGAAATGTCGGACGCCCCGTCCGCGACCGACGACGACCGCTATGCCGCCAAGCTGCTCACCACCATCCTAGGCGACGATTCCGGCAGCCGGCTGTATTGGGAGTTGGTCGATCCGGGATTGGCGGAGAATGCCAGCTTGCACCATTACGAGTACATGGGCGCGGGAGCATTCTTGACGTATCTGAGCTGCGATCCCGAATTCGCCGCGAAAAACCTGCAGCGCGTGCTCGACATCTACCGCCAAGCCGAGCAAGACGGCTTCACCGCCCCCGAGTTGGCTCAGGCCAAGAGCAAGATCAACTCGCGGGTGGTGTTGGGGAGCGAACGGCCGCGGGGCCGGCTATTCTCAGTCGGCACGAATTGGACGCATCGGCGGGCTTATCGCAGCGTGTCGGACGATCTGGACGCGGTCGAAGCGATCACCTTGGAGCAGCTTGCGACTGTCTTGGCCAAGTACCCGCTCAGCCGCTCGACTTCCGTGGCCATCGGCCCACTCGACCGTCTCCCGCCGCCGAATTGATCGGTGGAATTGATCGGGCGGCGAACTCCGCTTTATCCGGCTGCGTAGGAAGGTCCGTAGCGGAATTCGCTGGTCGCACGTGGGGCACATGAATTCTTGCGAGTCAGCTACGAGCCAAGGTATCCGGCCGCTGGAATCGGCGCTCGTTCGCCCGTATACTGGACGCTTCACCTTCGACCGAACGGCCGAGAGGAGAGCGTGCGGTGAGCGGTGGCGAGTCGCGTGAGCGGCGGGTGGTGCATTTTCGCGGCCAGGTCCAGGGCGTGGGCTTTCGCTACACGGCCGCGCGGATCGCCGGCCATTTCGACGTGAATGGGTATGTGCAGAATCTTCCCGACGGCCGGGTGCTTGTCGTCGCCGAAGGGCGAGCCGCCGAACTCGATCGTTTACTTCAGCGAATCCAAGTCGAAATGGGGCGTTATATCCGGGATGCGAACACCACCACCGGACCCGCCAGCGGCGAGTTTCAGGGCTTTGATGTGCGGTACTAAAGCATGATGAATCTCCCTGTCCTGCCGCTTCCATTGGCCGCGCTTTCAACCTGGCTCACGCCGCCGTGGTTGATCGGCGCCGGGGCCTTCGCGGGCTTGCTTATCCTTGCCGTGGCGTACGGTCTAATTCGGCTCGTCTCGCGCAAAGCGGGCATGTTTCTCAACGACAGCCCGCGCGAAGGGTTCCTTACGCCGGTTCTGCTTTTGGCCGTGATCCTCGCGGTCGGTGCGGTGGCGGCCTCGCCCGTCGTACCAGTCCGCGATCTGCTGCGGTCGCTCCGTCGGCTCCCAACGGCCGGACTACTGGATATATCGGAGACGATCATCCCCGGCGCGAAAGATCAGCGGGTCGAACTCGACATTCGCCCGTCGGAGTTGAAAACGCTCAAGATTGAAAGCGACCAGGACCTCACGCTAACCCTCGTCGAATATGGCATCATCAAGGAAGCCAAGGAATCGCGGATCGAATTGGTGCACAAGGAACCGTATGAATGGAAGCGGGCCGAGCATGAGAACAACCTGTTTTATGGCGACAGTTCGATCCTGGCAGTGAAGAACCTCAGCGACAAACCGGCCCAAATCCAGTTCACCGGCACGACGACCGAAGAGTATCCCGAGGTCGCCGCGATTCCGAACACCGCGGCCGCACTCGTCGGGCTGGTCGCGTTCTTTTTGCTCTTCAAGTTGCTCTGCCCGAAGATCTCGGCGATCGGCCTGGCCACGGCGCGAGAGGTCATGGTCCAGCCGTTGTTTCAGGTAGTGATGGCGCTGGGGGCCTTCGCGATCGTGATGGCGGTGTTCATCCCCTACAACACGTTCGGCGAAGACGTCAAGATGCTCAAGCTCTCCGACGTGACGCTCATCAAGGTGCTGGCGATCATCGTGGCGATCTGGACGGCCAGCGAATCGATCTCGAGCGAACTCGAGGGGCGCACGGCGATGACCGTTCTCTCCAAGCCGATTGGCCGGCGGCAGTTCATTCTCGGAAAATTCCTCGGCGTCACGCTCCCGGCCGCCCTTATGTTCCTGTTTCTCGGGGCGCTGTTTCTCGTGACCGTCTCCTATAAAGTGGTCTACGACGCCCGCGAGAGCGCGCAGCTCGAGCCGATCTGGCAGAGTTGCTTCCAGCCGATGATGAGTTCCGTTCCGGGCCTGTTGCTGGCCTTCTTCGAGACGGTAATGCTGGCCGCCGTCGGCGTGGCCCTCTCGACCCGGCTCCCGATGCTGGCGAACCTGATCGTCTGCTCGTCGGTTTACGTCGTCGGGCACTTGGTCCCCATGCTCGTCATGTCGCGGATCGGCGACACGTACGGCATCATCCGCTTCGTCGGCCGCTTGATCGCCGCCGTCTTTCCGGTGCTCGACCATTTCGACATCGAGGCCACCGTCTCGACCGGCAATCCCGTGCCGGCGATCTATCTCTACGCCACCCTGGGCTATTGCCTGCTGTATAGCACCGTCGCCATGCTGCTGGCGCTGGTGCTGTTTGAGGACCGGGATTTGGCGTGAGAACTGGTAGGTCGCTCCTATCGCATGGGTCCCTCGCTCGGTGGTAGAATTGAGTCTGTAACAGACTTGCCGGGGGTTTCGGCAATATGCCCTATTACGAATTCCTCTGGACTGACGACATTATGGAGCATCTTGCTGAGCACGGTATTGCCCAGGATGACTTCGAGCATGTCGTTTGCAACCCGACGTCCAAGGGTATTAGTCGTTCGTCGAACCTTCCGGCCGCCTGGGGCCACACTTCGGACGGCCGATACATCATTGCGGTTTACGAAGAATTGGACGAGTTGACGATTCTTCCGGTGACCGCGTACATGGTTCCCGAGCCCGATTGAGGTGTGCGCATGACCCAACGACAAATCAAGCGATTCACTCGCCCACTCACCGAGTCCGAGCACGATCGCTTGCAGCGATACCGCGCTCAGATCGCCGCGGAGTTGCCGGAGCTTCAGTCACGAGATCAGATGCGAAAAGAAGCGCGGGAAGAGCCCACCCTCAGTGGCGAACTCCGCCGCGCGATCCACGCCAGCGAGCATTCGTTGGCCGAGGTTGGAGCCCTGGCGGGCCTCACGCCAATCATGCTCGACGATTTCCTGACCGGCGAACGTACTTTGCGGTCTGATGTCTTGGATCGCCTCGCCGCGGCAGTTGGCTACGAACTGCACCGTACACCCTGATCATCGCACGGTCTCAATCTCGAAGAGATGCCGACACTTCATCCGCGGGCCCGACTTTTCCTGTCACTTTCGGTCTCTCACTATGCATTGGAATTCGTTTCATCGGGCCCGTCGCTTCGGGCCGCCGCCGCTGGGAATGCGGCTGGCCGTTTATGGGTCGAGCCTGCTGGCGGCGGCGCTGATGGTGCTGCTGATCGTGGCCTTGGGCGCGATCGCTGATCTGGCGACCAGTCGCGGCAATCTGTCGATCGATGCTCGCGCGAAGGAGCAACTTCAAGAGATCGAGCGGCTCTCTGGCAGCCCTGACGCCTCGGTCGGCGAGCAGGTCCGGTATGACGGCCGCGGGCTATTGCCGGCCGTTTGGCGGTTGCACGGCACTTGGCTCGGGAAGATTAGCGACGGTCTGTATGCGAGTTGGCCCGCCTTGCAGCGCAACGACTCTTGCGTGCCGGCAATCGTCGTCACGGGATGGTGCCTTTCGCTATTGCTGGCGGTCGCCTTGTATTTGCTCGAACGGTCCGCACGCGTTTCGACCCGAAATGCCGTGCAGCGATTGCGGCTCGCGCTCTATCAACAATCGGTTCAACTTGGGGCGGGTGACCTGTTGCTAGGACAAAGGCAAAGCGTCGTGGAACTGTTCGTCGATCGTGTCGAGGCGCTCGCCAGAGGATTGGTGCGCTGGTCGCGGGCCGTGCCGCTTGCGGTCGTGCTGTTGCTGTTGTTGGCCGTCACCGCGATGTACGTCGACTTCTGGCTCACTCTGGCCGCGATCCTGTTGGCCGTTCTAAGCCGGCTGATGCTCGAAGGGCTGCGAAACAGCTCGAAGCGGCGCGGGACGTTTTGGGCCGACGTGGCCGCTCAACAATGCGATACGCTCGTCGAAGACTTGCAGCAGGCGCGGTCGCTGGGCAACTTCGCCCCGGCCACCGTTTTGCCCGGCGGATCAGTTCCGGAGCGATTGCAGCATTGCCACGCTGCCTCGGTTCGACAGCACATAAGCCCCGCGGTGAACGAGCCGGCAGTGCTGATGTTCGTACTTTTCGGGGCGTGGTTGATTCTCTTGCTCGCCGGGTTGAATGTGCTCAGAGATCCGCCGCGAGTGCTGTTCGCTGGGACGGTTGTATTGGGAGCGTCCGTGGTTTCGATGGTCTTTCCGTTGCGGCTCTTGCAACGATTGCTGCAAGAATTGCCCGAGGCCGATCGCGCGGCGGCCGACATCATGGGGTATCTCGATCGCCAGCCAAGCGTGGGGCAGGTGCCCGAGGCGAAGCCGATCACTCCGCCGATGAAGCAACTGGCGCTGGTGAACGTTCGGCTCTCGGATGCCGCCGGCATGAAGCTGCTCGACGACGTGTCGCTCACGATCCCTTGCGGCAGCCGCACGGCGGTGATTGCCTCCGACCGAGAAACGCCGTTCGCCGTGGCCGGGCTGCTGCCCCGGTTTTACGATCCGACGGCGGGAAGAGTGCTGTTCGATGGGCAAGAAATTGGCCGGGGAACGCTCGCTTCGCTGCGCGGGCACGTCGGGTTGTTACTGCCGGGGCGAATCCTGGCGACGGGAACAGTTAGCGAGAACATTTCCGGCGGCGATCCGCGGTATTCAGCCCGCGAAGTGATCGAGGCGGCTCGGCAGGCGCTGGCCTACGATTTCATCCAGAAACTGCCGCACGGCTTCGACACCGTCGTGGGCGAGCATGGCCTGCATCTCTCGGCGCCCGAGGCGATGCTGCTGGGCGTCGCTCGGATTCTGATTCATGATCCGGCGGTGGCGATCCTGGGTGAAACAGCCGATCGCTACGACGCGACGACCGAGGACACGCTTAACGCGGCCACGGGCCGGCTGGCTGCCGGCCGGACGCTGATCGTGTTGGCACGCCGCCTCGCCACCTTGCGATCCGTCGAACGGATCTTATTGTTCCACGAAGGAAAGCTGCACGCCGACGGCAGCCATGGCGAGCTGCTCGAACAGTCTGAGTTGTATCGCCATTTGAACTACGTGCGGTTCAACGAATTCCGCAATCAGGTCAGCGGCGATTGGTAACAGCACGGACGGCAATGCCGAATCGACGGGTGCCATGGCCACTGCCCTGAGTGGCCATGCCTCGTTGCGGCTCATGCCCACGCCGAGCCGTGGGCATGGCACCCTACGTGTCAAAACAGTTTTAAAGCTCCACTAGGCGCGTTTCAAGATTTCGCAAACGGCCGCGATCGTGTTCCACTTGCGCGTGGTGGCGGGCACGCCGAGGCACTTCTCGACGACCTCGTTGGGATAGACGAGCGTCCGCCCGAGCCGCCGGTGAAGACTCAGCGCAAAGCGGCCGCGGATCGCGATGGCTTTCACCTGCCACTCGTCGCCTGCCGGTCGGCAGATGGGAAGCCGAACCGATGTGCGCAGGCGTTTTGCCAACACGCTCACGTAGCGAACTACGTCATCGCCGACCGATTCAACCTCGAACGGCTCGCTGGCCGCGAGTTCGAGCACCTCGCGCGCTTGACAGACCATGAGTTCGGGTACAAACGACAGTCTCTTCAAGAATTCGGCCCGCAGTGCCGCTTGGCCGACCCTCTTGCGGATCACAAACGTTCCTGCCGCGCCGACGCTCACCACGTCGAGCGCCGCCAGATCCTTGGCGAGAACGCTGGGCTTGAACGCCTTGTGCCCGCCGACGTTCACGCCTCGCAAGAATACGATCAAGGCCATGGACTTCAGCCCCCGAAAATGACGGCTTCCCGCGCCGGTTCGTATCGGCCCATTACGCCGTCATGGCATTTCGAGCAGTAGAAGCCGCGCTCTTGGCCGTCGTGCGTGCCTCGATGCACATGGTCTTCGACGCAATCGTCAAGCGCTACGCGGCTCCGTACCGCTTCCGTGTCGATGAAGCAATCGAAATAGACCCACTCCCGGCAATTGTCCGTCCAGGCTTGTCCGCGGTATGTTTCGCTGATGCCGCGAGCCCTGATTGCTTGCTCGAGTGCCTTCAGATGCTCGCAAACCATTCGTCATTCACTTTTGGAACATCTTGTGGTTCTTGTCGCCACCCGAAAAGAGAAATGCGATCAGGTCGAGCACCTCGTCTTGGTTCAATGTGCTCAACAGTCCGGTCGGCATCGGCGAGATCGGGGAGGGGCGGATCGATTCGATGTGATGGCGGTTGATTGTCACCTGATCGTCCGGAGCAAGGAGGTTTTGGGCGATCGAGATGCCGTCGCCGTGGAGGTTGACGATCCGGCCGGCGACTTCGCGGCCGTCGTCGAGCGTGAAGATGCTGGCCTTGTATTGGTCGGCGATCACCTTGCTCGGATCGATGATCGATTCCAAGAGGTCGTGAGCGTTAAAACGGCCGGCGACGCCCGTCAGATCGGGCCCGCCGGAACTTCCTTCTCCTTGAAAGCGATGGCAATGGAAGCACATCGCCGCGGCGAACGTCGTGCGGCCCCGGTCGAAGTTCCGCCCCTTCAAGCCGGCTTGCACGACCGGCAGCAGTTCATCCATCGTGTAATTCTTCACGAACGGACGCGGCGGCAGCACCGGGCCGGCAGCGGCCGGCATGTCTTTCAGCACTTCGGCCAGCGCCAGTTTGTCGTCGGCGCTCAAATGGCCGATCGCTTCTTCCTTCATGTGCCGGAGATAGGGGGCGAAGCTATGGCCCCCTTTTAACTCGGTCGCGCGATGGAACCAATTGAAATACGCTTTGCGCTCGTCTAGCGATGCCCAGCCGCTCTGGGCAGTCCGCAGCACGTAGGCGCACCAAATCTGCTCTTCCTGCACGGGAGATGTTTCCAGCAGCTTGACCGTCCGCGAAACAGAATTCGGCGCTTCCAAATAAACTAGCAGCGCACTCAGCTCGCGGTTGAACGCGACTTCGGTCGATGGGAAGAGCGGATCGAGCTTTGAAATAACCGGCGCCGCGATCGAAGCCGAGGGCTTCCCCATCCGCGCGAACGCCAGTCCATAAGCTCGCAGCAATTCCAACTGCTGCGGCTGGCTGAGCTGATTCCAATTCAAGCGGTCCAATGCCGCGACCATCCGCGGCTGGAGCGATTTGTCGCCGCAACGAGCCAGCGCCACCATCGCCGTCAACAAGGCCTGCGGATCCTTTTCGCTAAGCGCCTGCTCCTGCCATTCGGCCACCGGCTGGCTTTCAATCGCCGTGCGGGCCGCCCAGCGGATGAAACGATCTCGATGGCCCAAGCTCGGCCAGGCGGCCGAAACAGCAGTGGGATCCTCATGGCCGTGGAATGCTTCGAGGCGGTGCCGCAGGGCCCGCGCCTGCTCCGCATTCGGATTCAACTGCGGCTTGGCCGGCGCAACGGATTCCGTGCCTGAATAGGTGACGCGATACAACCCCGACTGTGTCTTTCGCCCGCCGATCGCGAAATAAAGCGCCCCGTCGTTGCCGACCACGATATCCGTTACGGGCAGCGGCTGGCCGGAGATGAATCGCTCGAAAGTTCCCTCGTAGGTCGAGCCATGTGGCTCCAAGTGAACGGCATAAATCACGCCGTAGGTCCAATCGAGAATGTAGAGCGCCTGCTGGTATTTGGCGGGGTACTTCGTGCCATAGCCGAACACGATCCCGGTCGGCGCTCCAACGCCGATATCCACGACCGCGGGCAGGTTATCCGGATAGTAGACGGGAAACTTACCCGAGCCGTTCCGCCAACCCGAATCCGAGCCGTTCGTGAGATGGCAAACGCGGGTCGGGCGATACCAGGGCAGCCCGATGTCCCATTCCATGTCGTTGTCGTAGGTGAACAGCTCGCCGTCGGCATTGAAGGCGATGTCGTAGCAGTTCCGCATACCGATATTGGTCAGCTCCCATGTCTTGCCGTCGGAATCGGTCCGGCAGACCCAACCGGCCGGTGCGAAAATGTTGGCCGCGAATCCGTTTCCATCGGGCATCCGCGGGAGCAACTGATCTTCGCCCCAAACTTTCGGCGCGCGAAAAACTTCGGGATCCGGCGTCGCCGTAAAATTCCCGGCCACGACGTATAACGATTTGCCGTCCGGCCCAAGGATGACGGCATGCGGACCGTGCTCACCGCTTCCTTTGAACGGCCGCAGCAATTCGATGCTGTCGAATTGATCGGTCCCCTTGGTGTCGCGGAGGCGATAGAGTCCGCTTGGCTTTGCCGCAATCTCGCGCCCCTCATTCACGACGACATAGAGGCTGTCGAAGGCGTAGAGCAGTCCTTGCGCCCCGCCGATTGCCGCTTTGAGCCGCTCAACCTTGGTTTCGCCCGTGCCGCCGTTCGGTGATGGCGTGATTCGATAAAGTGCTCCGTATTGATCGGACGCAATCAGTCGGCCTTTGTTGTCGACAGTGAGCGCGACCCAAGAACCCTCCTTGTCCGCGGGCACGGAGTAGAGCCGCTCGACTTTGAAGCCGGGCAAAGTCTGGATGGCCTCGACCGGCGTGGCCGTTTGGGCGACGGCAGTGACCGGCTTGATGGCCGTTTGCTTCGCTTCTTCCGGCACGGCTCGCGCGACGAGCAGACCGATCGTCAACGACGCCAACAGACAACCGACGGCAATCCGCCTCATAAGGTGCGACTCCACGAACGATGTGCGGTTCTTGAACTACGCTTCGGCACGAGCGTAACAATACAACGGCCGACGCCTTCATTTCGGGGCCGGTTCGGCCGGTTTGCCCTTGTTCAACTCCTGATCCAAACCGGCTTTCGCCTTCCCGGTCTCTTCCTTGATCTTCTCGACCGCCCTTTGCTCATCCTCTTTGATTTTTTCCTTATTGACGGTGAACCAACCGCGGTAAATGCCGACAACGATGATCACGACCAGCACAAAGAACAAGAAAAACCAACCCCTTCTCATATAGATTCCCTCCCCCTTAGGTTTCGAGGTCCGTCCCGCGACAAATGGACCGATGGACTTGCCGCGTCCATTTTGGTCTGCCGGAGGCGATCGTTTTCGCCGGTTTTGATTCTCGTCCGCCGACGCCAAGTTTGCAAGCGTGCTGGCGTTACGGTATTCTTGGATTGTGGTGCGGGGCCGACCGTGAAGGCCGGTGGCGAGGGTGCAACGGCCAGCGCGTGGCCCCCGCTATCGTCCGTGAAGATGATCCATCCGAATTGCCCCTTCGTCAACACAGCGTTTCGCCAGAATCCGAACTACCTATGAGCGCCCTCAGCCAACTCTTCGCGCGCAACCGCGCCTGGGCGGCGGAGATGACCCGCCACGACCCTGAGTTTTTTGCCCGCCTCTGCCGCCAACAGAAGCCGCAGTTTCTCTGGATCGGCTGCTCGGATAGCCGCGTGCCAGCCAATGAAATCGTCGGTCTGCCCCCCGGTGAGATGTTTGTCCATCGCAATGTAGCCAATGTCGTGGTCCATGCCGATCTCAACTGCCTCTCGACCATACAATACGCGGTGGACGTGCTCCGCGTGCGGCACATCATCGTTTGCGGCCACTATGGCTGCGGAGGCGTGCTGGCGGCGCTCCGAGACGACAAGCTCGGCCTCATCGACAATTGGCTGCGCCACGTGCAGGACGTTCGCAATCAACATCGCCACCAACTCGAATTCCTCGGCAGCCAACAAGAGCGTCACAACCGGCTCTGCGAGCTGAACGTCATCGAGCAAACGCGAAATGTCGGACACACCACCGTGGTCCGCGACGCTTGGTCTCGCGGGCAATCGTTGGCCGTGCACGGCTGGATCTACGATGTCGCCGACGGCCTGCTCCGCGATCTGGGCATCTGCCTCGTCGGCGAGAGGGGAGCGTCCGAGAGTTATGAAGCGGCCCTCACTGGGCAAGCGAGTTGAGAGAGGGCGGCTTTGTCCGCTCCGCATCAAGGATGGATGCCATTGAGCCGGCAACAAAGCGGCACGATCGGCGAGGAGTCGAAAAAGTCGCAGATGACCACGTTGATCTTCTCGTGCCCCGGCCAGCGCTCGATGCCGCGCATCGCACTGCCTTGGCCGCCGCGGGTGAGGTATTCGAGATCAAACGACGGGTTCGTGGCCGAGCCGCGGTTGGCCAGATCGATGCCGATGACCTCTTGATTGGCGGTCACGGTCCAGGACAAGACAAACAACTTGCCCGGCTTTTGAGCCGCGAGCTTTGCCTTCTGGTCCGCCTCGACCTGTGTCCAGATAGCGCGGTTCGCGTAGCTACCGCCGAAAGCCTCATTGGCATCGAAGGCGAACGGCGCGTGATCCGTATGTCCCTGGAAAAACACGATCACGCGACTTTTCGAGCCAGTTAGGAGGTCGACCAAGCGAGTCTTCAGGACCGCGGCTTCACTCTGAGCGTTGTTTGAGCCGTCTTTCCGATAAACATTCTCCGCGCCTAATTCCGTAAGGATCGCCGCGCTCAACTTTTCCCAAACTTCGCTGGGTGCGTCGTTCAATCCCTGCCAATTGCAGAATTCCAAGACGATCAACTCGTGCTCGTGGCCCGGCGCTTCGATAAAGGCCCGGATTTGGCGAAGCATGTCTCGCGTCTTCGGGCCGAGCAGGGCGTGATGGAAGTAAAAATCGCTCCCGTCATACGCCGTTCGCATGTCGAGCCAACGGATGCCCCCTTCGAGTTGCTCCTTGATATCGAGCCGTTGCGTTTTGGCCCAGGGCTTCGTGATATTGAGGCCCAACCCGGCCAGCCACTCGGCGGTGCTGCGCTCGGGAGATTTGCGGTCGCTGAGGTCGTAGGCGCCGCTGTCGTGCGTGCCCGGCAGCGCGACCTGCGCGAGCGTTTTGTCGGCGAGCGTCGTGAAGTTTCGAGTCATCCAATTGTCGTAACGCCGAACGACGGCCGGGCTGGAATTCGCACCGGGTAACGCTTCGTCTTTGCCGATGATTTGCAGACATCGCGCCAATTCGAGCGACGCAAAATACACGTCGCTTCGCTCGCCGATGGTCGCCCGAGCGGGACGCAACTCCGACTGCAAAACGGGCTGCCACTCTGGAAGGGTCGCAGAGGAATCGACCGAAGCGAGCAATTCGGGGCAGGTTGTTCCCGTGGCCTCCTGGTATCGCTGTTTCGATTCGGTGGCCAACTTCGGGGCAGGCGGAAAGTGAACCGTGACGTCGATCTCGCCTCGTTCCTCGTTCGACAGTTCGCGGAGAGTCCCAGGCTGATGATCGAGGTATCGAATCGCTTGTTGGATATCGACAACCAGCTTGAAACCGGCTGCGGCTTGCTCGCCGTTCAATACTTCCACGTAATAGGCGCGAATTCTCTTGCCCTCCTCGGGCGCCAATCGGTCATCCCATTGGTCGATGCAGGTGAAATCCCCACCGCCGGCGACGGCCGGCGCGATTTCCCTTCCGCTTGAATCATCGTGCCTGATCCGCACGCTGTATCCCGATTCGCGCGAAACCGCGGGATCGAGTCGGATGCAGAGTTTGGTTGCCGCCAATAGGGGCATCGCCGGCGCGAGCGCGAGGGCGCCGGCCAACAAGACTCGTCGGATCGGAAGCAGCATCATTTCAATGGACGGAATCGCAAGATCCGAGAGCGCCGATTACAATATGGAATCGCACTTTATTTCTTCCGCGTTGTTCGCAACGACATGAAACCAATTCTTGTCCCCGTCATTGCCGTTTCGATCTTCGGTTTGCTTGCGATGAGCGCCGAAGCCGCCGAGATGCCGCGCAAGCCGCAGTATTACTATACCGTTCCCGCAGCCGGTCCGCCGCAAACCATCGATGCCGATGTTTGCGTTTACGGCGCGACACCCGCCGGGATCATTGCCGCGATCCAGGCTCGCCGGATGGGTAAAGCGGCGGTGCTTGTCGAATTCGGCCGGCATTTAGGCGGGATGACGGCGAGCGGACTGTCAAAAACAGACGGCGGCAAGCACGCTGCCGGCATCTCGCGCGAGTTCTACAAAGTGGTCGGCGATCGCGATTTTTCGCCGGCCGCCGCGGAGGCTCAGTTCCTGCACATGCTCGAAGCGGACGAGGTTCGCCTTTTCCGGGAGCATCGCCTGACGGCCGTTGCGAAGGATGCAAACCGGATTACTGAAATCGAAACGGAAAACGGCAATCGCTTTCGTGCCCGCGTGTTTATCGACGCGACATACGAGGGCGATCTGCTCGCCAAGGCCGGTGTCTCGTTTACGGTCGGCCGCGAGGCGAATTCGCTCTATCGCGAGACGATCGACGGCATCACGGCGGGCAGCGCGGCCCACAACTTTCGTTTTCCCGTCGATCCCTACCGCACTCCGTGCGATGCAGCCAGCGGGTTGCTCGAAGGCATTTCTGCCGCCGGGCCTGGCACGGTCGGCTCCGGCGATCGGCACGTGCAGGCGTACAACTTTCGCATGTATCTGAGCAAAGGGCCGAATCGAATTCCGTTTCCGAAGCCGCAAAACTACGATCCCGAGCGTTACACGCTTTTGGCCCGCTACATCGCCGCTGGGGCCGCGATCCCCGATTTCATGCAGCTTCAAGAGGGAGATTCCAACAATCAAGGGGGCTTCTCAACCGACAACATCGGCGCGAGCGACCGTTGGCCCGAGGCCGATTACGCCGAGCGCGAGACGATCTATCAGGATCACATCAGCTATCAGCAAGGGATGATGTGGTTTCTTACGCATGACGAGCGCGTGCCGGAAGCGATCCGCCGCGCGGTCGGCGCGTATGGTCTCTCGCCGACCGATTTTCAGGAGACCGGCGGCTGGCCGCATCAGTTGTACGTTCGCGAGGGGCGGCGAATGGTCGCCGACTACGTGATGACCGAGCACAATTGCCGCGGCCAGATCGTGGCCGAGGATTCGATCGGGCTGGCGGAATACAATATGGATTCGCACCATTGCCAGCGCTGCCTCCTCATGGATAAGGACGCGAAGACCGGCGAGTCGCGGGCGATCGTCAGGAATGAGGGAGACGTGCAGGTGCACGTGCCGGGACCGTATCCTGTTGCGTATCGCTCGATCGTGCCGAAACAGGCCGAGTGCTCGAACTTGCTCGTCCCCGTTTGCCTTTCGGCCAGCCACATCGCTTACGGATCGATCCGCATGGAGCCGGTCTTTATGGTGCTTGGCCAAAGCGCCGGCACTGCCGCCGCGCTGGCGATCGACGCCGACGCCCCGGTGCAACAAGTCGATTACGCGAAACTGCGCGCCCGTCTGTTGGCGGACCATCAAATGTTGAACGTCCCGGCAAAGAAACCTTGAACCGGCGCAACCGTAGGGTGCATCAAGCGGTCCTCCGCGCAGACGCACCGCGCCCGGCCCTGTCATGCCCACTCACGACGAACTCCGCCGCTGGGACCGCGAGTTGGTTTGGCACGCCTTCACTCAGATGGCCGAGTACGAGCCGCTGGTGATCGAGCGGGCCGAGGGGTGCACGCTGTTCGACATCGATGGCCGCGCGTATCTCGACGGCACGAGCAGCCTGTGGTGCAACATTCACGGGCATCGCCATCCGCGGATCGATGCCGCCATCCGCCTGCAGTTGGATCGGGTCGCCCACGTCACGAATCTCGGCTCGTCAAATCCGACAACAATTGAGCTTGCCAAGCGGCTCGTCGATCTGGCCCCGGCGGGGCTCGGCCACGTGTTCTTCTCCGACGACGGGGCGACGGCGGTCGAGGTGGCGCTCAAGATGGCGTTTCAGTATTGGCGGCAGCGGCAGGGACTGTCCCCGTTTGCGGAGTCCGCGCAGCAAAAGGGGACTGTCCCTTTCCGCCCGAACATCGATAAAGGCCCGCAGCCGCGGAAGCGGCTGTTCGTCGCGCTCGAAGGGGCGTATCACGGCGACACGCTCGGGAGCGTCAGCGTCGGCGGGGTCGAGCGGTTTCATGCCATGTTTCGCCCGCTGTTGTTCGAGGTGCTTCGGCTGCCGGCCCCCGACTCGTATCGACGTCCGCCGGGCGTGCTTCCCGAGCAGGCCGCGGCTCACTACCTAGCGCCGATGGAGCAACTTCTCGCCGCCCGGCATGACGAGATCGCGGCGGTCGTGATCGAACCGCTATTGCAAGCCGCGGCCGGCATGATCATGCACCCGCCCGGCTATTTGCGCGGTGTGCGCGAACTGACGCGGCGGTACGGCGTGCTGTTGATCGCCGATGAAGTGGCTGTAGCCTTCGGCCGCACGGGCACGATGTTCGCCTGCGAGCAGGAATCCGTGTCGCCCGATTTCTTGTGTCTGGCCAAAGGACTTACCGGCGGCTATCTCCCGCTGGCTGCGACCCTCACGACCGACGAAATCTGGCGCGCATTTCTCGGCACGTATGCCGAAGGAAGGGCCTTCTTCCATGGTCACACCTACGGGGGCAACCCGCTCGGCGCCGCGGCCGCGCTGGCCACGCTCGATGTCTTTGAAGAAGAACAAACGCTCGCCGGTTTGCAGCCGAAGATCGCCCGCCTCGCGGAGCACCTCGACCACATCGGCCAACTCCCGCACGTCGGCAATGTCCGCCAGCGCGGCCTGATCGCCGGCATCGAATTGGTTCGCGACGTAGCGACAAAGCAGCAATACGGCTGGGAAGAAAAACGGGGCCAGAGAGTCTGCGACGCCGCGAGATCCGAAGGCGTCCTCCTGCGGCCGCTCGGCAACGTGATCGTCATCATGCCGCCGCTGGCGATCACGCTCGATGAACTTGACCGCATCTGTCTTGCCGTCGAGCGCGGCATTCACGGCGCGACGATCGATTAGACGCGGAACATTACCCTCGTTCTAACTCCGCAAGCGCCACCGTAGTGCTTTTTAGGCGGTCGTATAGCCCGGCGAGGCTCTCGCGCTCCTTTTGCACCACGTCGGCCGGGGCGCGGCTGATGAAGTTTTCGTTCGATAGCTTTTTTTCTTTTGCTTCGATTTGCTGGCGCAGCTTTTCCGCTTCCTTCTCGTTACGGGCGATTTCGGCATCGATGTCGATATGCTCCGCCAGATCGACAAACACTTCACAGCCGGCGGCCGTAACATTGGCCGAGCGGGCAGGCGGCTGGACCTCCGGCCCCCAAGCCGTCGCGGTGGCGCCGGCCATCGACGCGAAGTATGGGGCCATGGGTTCGAGCAGCTTCCTCGTTGCCGCGTCCGTTTTCACGGCGAAATGGATTGGCGTCTTCGGCGGAATGCTCTGCCGACTCCTCACTTCGCCCAAGCCTGCGAGCACCGCCTGAAACTTCGCAAACTGGGCTTCAATCTCGGCGTCTTGCAGACCGCGCTCGACTTCCGGCCAAGCGGCAATCATCACGCTCCCTGCACAACGAGCCGGGGCCATCAGGCCTCGGATGGGCGCCGCCTCCGCCAATCGCTGCCAAATCTCTTCCGTGATAAACGGCACCATCGGATGCAGCAACCGCACGATCGTATCAAGCAGATGGGCCAAGATTCGCTGCGCGACCGGCCGCGACGAAGCGTCTGCGAGCCGCGTCTTCACCATCTCCAGGTAGTAGCTGCAAAACTCATCCCAGGCAAAGTCGTAGAGCAGCCGCGCCGCCTGGGCGAACTTGAAATTCTCGAGTGCCGCGGTCACTTGCTCCGTCACTGTCGAAAGCCGGCTCAGAATCCAGCAATCTTCCGTCGCCAGTGCCGACATATCGACCGGCTCCGGCGTATACCCGTCGAGATTCAAGAGCGTAAATCGGGCCGCATTCCAGAGCTTGTTGCAAAAGTTGCGGGCCAGCTCAAAGCGCTCGCTGATCACCGGCGCGCGCGGCAGCGCGGCATCCTCCGGCTTGGTCGCCCATTGCGTCGAAAACTCTGCGCCGCAATGCGGGCATTTCACGCGCGGCAGCACGCGATTCTTTTGCGTCTGTTCGATTGCCTTGTGGCAGTGCGGGCATTCGAACTCGACCGGCATCCGCACGTCTTGCGTCTCGGTCGCCATGAACGCCAGCCCGAACCGCAGTGCATCCGCCCCGAATTTGCCGATCACGTCGAGCGGATCGACCCCGTTCCCCTTCGATTTCGACATCGTCTCGCCGTAACCGTCGAGAATCGTGGGATGAATATACACGTCGCGAAACGGCACTTCGCCGATGTTGTACAGCCCTGCTAGCACCATCCGCGCGACCCACAGCGTGATGATCCCGCGACTGGTCAACAGGGCGCTCGTCGGATAGTAATAGCGCTGCTCACTCCAATCCGGATTTCCGGGTCCCCTTGGCTCGTCGGGGAGTGTAGGACCCGGCCAACCCAAAGTGCTATGTGGCCATAATGCGGAACTGAACCAGGTGTCGAGCACGTCCGAATCCTGCTCGAAGCCGGCCGCCTCAAGCAACTCAATGACTTCACAATCGTCTTGATCTCGAACGCAGACAAGGATTTCTTCATCCTCGTCGCTTGGTTCAATCAGGTCGAATCGGATCGACCAACTCTTCGAATCGACTTCCAAGAACGACTTGGTTCCCCACGAGGCTGCGGCGCGATCACTTGCCACCCAGGAAGCAAGCGTTTCGATTCGTTGGCCAAGCCTCGCTCCGAGCGGGATGCTTGCATTCTTAGCCAACCGCCAAACTGGGACGCGATGCCCCCACCACAATTGGCGCCCGATGCACCAATCGCGCTTTTCGCCGAGCCAATCGAGATACGTCTTGGCATATCGCTCAGGATGAATCTTCACTCGCCCGCTCGTCACGGCGTCCATCGCCGATTGCGAAAGCTGCTCCATCCGCACGAACCATTGATCGGCCAGATACGGCTCGATCGGCGTCTTCGAGCGGTCGGAATGAGCCAGGTCGATTTCGCGGTCTTCGATCTTCTCGATCAAACCGGCTGTTTCCAGATCCGCGACGACGCGCTTGCGGGCCTCGGGCACCTTCAATCCTTTATACGGCCCGGCGGCGTCGTTCAGTGTGCCATCCGGATTGAGGATATTGATCGCGCCGATTTCCTTGTGCCGCTGCCAAACGTCATAGTCGTTCGCGTCGTGGGCCGGAGTGATCTTCACGCAGCCGCTGCCGAGTTCCGGCTTGGCCCATTCGTCGGCGATGAGCGGAATCTCGCGGTTCAACAGCGGCAAACGCAGTTTCCGTCCGGCTCGCGCCATATCGCGCAGTTTTTCCAATCGCGGCAACATGCTGTGGCGGCGATCGGCGAGGTCGTCGATTTGCGCTTGAAGGTCGAGTTTATCTTTCGCTGGCGAGGCAGCCAGTCGCTCGCGCAGCTCACGCTCTGCCTTGTCGAGCGCCGCGGCCGGATCGGGATGCACCGCCACCGCGGTGTCGCCGAGCATCGTCTCGGGCCGCGTCGTGGCGATCGTCACGTGCGTTGGTTCGCCGGGCAGCGGCTCAATCGCAGGATAGCGGAAATGCCAAAAGTGTCCCTTCACCGTCTCGTGGAAGACCTCGTCGTCGCTCACGGCCGTTTGCAGGAACGTATCCCAATTCACGAGCCGCTTGCCGCGATAGATCATCCCGTCGTTGAACATGCGGAAGAAAGTGTGCCGCACGGCCCGGGCGCACTGGGCGTCGAGCGTGAACCGCGTCCGCCGCCAGTCGCAACTGCAACCCATCTGCTTGAGCTGCGCGAGAATGCGGGCCTCGTACTCCTCCTTCCACGACCAGATGCGGGCCACGAGCGCCTCGCGCCCCAAATCGTGCCGGCTCAGTTTTTCTTCCGAGAGCAGCCGCCGCTCGACGACTGCTTGCGTGGCGATCCCGGCGTGATCGGTCCCCGGCATCCAGAGCGCGTTAAAGCCCTGCATCCGCTTCGAGCGGATGAGAATGTCTTGCAGAGTATTGTTGAGCGCATGGCCGAGGTGCAGTGCGCCGGTGACATTCGGCGGCGGGATGACGATCGTATAAGGCTCGCGGCGCTTCGGATCGCCTGGTGGCCGCGGATCGGGATCGCTTGCGAAATAGCCGCGCGATTCCCAAAACGGATACCACTGTCGCTCGGCCGCGAGATGATCGTATTGCTTGGGGAGTTCGGACACGGCGGGAAGAGCGCGAGTGGGAGCTAAAGTGGTGACTGGAGGAATTCACTTGGCATCGAAATACTTCACGTGAATTAGCTGATGGCCGACCATGTCTACTGCCGCCAGGGATTGTTCCAGCACAATATAGCCAACCAGCGGCTCGTATCGGTCGTCTTTCGGCTTCATGTCGAGAAACAACACTTCGCTGGAAACGGCACGGAAGCCCTCAATTTGGACCTTCACCGGGCCGCGGATTTCTCCCCGAAGGATCGATTGATCGGCAACCTCAACGTCCACTTTTTCAAGCAACTGCAATTCTCCCAAACGCTCTCTCCATGCACTCGGCAGAACCAGATGCGATGCACCGGTATCCACGAGTGCATCGCACCGCAACGTAAACTGCGGGCTGGCGAAGTTTTCGACGGTGACCGATGTAATTATCCGGCCCATGTTCGGTGTGCTCCGGTATCTGAGCTTTATTGTGGTCGTCGCCATACATCTTCCTCCTTTACCAACTCGCTACTTTGGTTGCCCTTTGCTCTCGTCTTTATACAGCTTGTACTCAATCGCATCGACCAGAGCGATCCAGCTTGCTTCGATGATGTTTTCGCTCACTCCCACTGTGCCCCAGACATCATGTTGATCGCGGCTTTCGATCACGACGCGGACTCCCGCCGCCGTGCCCGCCTCGGAATTGATCACGCGGACTTTATAATCGACCAGGTGCATTTCGACCAGCTTGGGAAACAGGCCCCCGAGCGCCTTCCGCATCGCGGCGTCCAGGGCGTTTACCGGGCCGTCTCCTTCGGCCACCTCGTGGCGCATCAGGTCGCCGGCCCGCAGCTTGACGGTCGCTTCGGTTTGCAATCCGCGTTCGTCGCGTCCCACACCGACGTGGTAGCTGATCCGCTCGAAATGCGGCCGGAACGTGCCGGCCGCGCGGCGGACCAACAGATCGAACGACGCCTCGGCCGCCTCGAATTGGTAGCCCGCGTTTTCCAGCGACACCACTTGGGCCAGAATCTTGTCCATCAATTGGCGGTCATCTTGGATGTTGTGCCGGCTGGTGAGGGCCATGATGTTCGAGCGGCCCGACAACTCGCTCACCAAAATCCGCCGCTCGTTTCCGACGACCGCCGGATCGATATGTTCGTAGCTCGCGGTGGCCCGAGCGACCGCGTGGACGTGCATGCCTCCCTTGTGAGCGAAAGCACTCTGGCCGACGAACGGCTGATTGGACCGATAGTTCATGTTGGCCGTTTCATAGACATAGCGCGACAGCTCGGTGAGCCGGCGAATGCCGTTGGGTTCGAGCACCTCGTGGCCCTTCTTCTTCACGGCCAGGTTGGCGATCGTCGAGATCAGATCGGCATTGCCGCAGCGCTCGCCGATGCCGTTGATCGTGCCTTGCACGTGCACGGCTCCGGCGTCGATCGCAGAGAGCGAATTGGCAACCGCCATCTCACAATCGTTGTGGCAATGGATGCCGACTGGGACCGGCAAAGCGGCATGCGCCTCCTTCGTCAGTGCGGCGATCTCTTCGGGCATGCTGCCTCCGTTCGTGTCGCAGAGCACAACGAGCCGCGCGCCGGCCGCTGCGGCGGTTTGGATGGTCTGACGGGCGTAATCCGGATTGCTCTTCCAGCCGTCGAAGAAGTGCTCGGCATCGTAGATCACCTCGCGCCCCGCCTGCCGCAAGAAGCGAACGCTGTCGGCGATCATCGCGAGATTCTCGTCGAGCGAGACTCGCAGTACCTCGGTGGCATGGAAGGCCGATGTTTTGCCGACGAGCGTGATCGTCTCGGCGCCGGAATCGAGCAGCGCTTTCATCCCCGGATCGTCTTCAGCCCGCACTCCTTTCCGCCGCGTCATACCGAAGGCGCAGACCCGCGCGCGGCGCAGGTTCAATTGCTTCACGCGCTGGAAAAACTGGGCGTCCTTTTCGTTCGAGAGCGGATAGCCCCCCTCGACGTAGTCGAAGCACATTTCGTCGAGCCGCTGGGCAATGAGCAGCTTGTCGTCGAGCGAAAAGTTCACCCCTTCGCCCTGGCTGCCGTCGCGGAGGGTCGTATCGTAGATTTCGATTCGCATGGGACGGGACTCGGTATTCGGGATTCGATCGCCGGCACGCTCCACGTGCCGTCCGCTCTGCGATTCCTTAGTTCTCTGTTTAGCCGCGACCGCCGCGGGAGTGCGTCGCGACGGGATAAATCGGCCGACGTCTCATTCCAATGAAAAAGCTCTCACTCCAACAAAAAAGCCCTGGGGTCGCTGGCGACCTCAGGGCTGTGGTAAACAACGACTCGCCACGGCGCCCTTACGGCCGCACCTCCCGAATAATAATTCGTACGCCGACCGCTCGCCCGCCTGGGCCAGCGTCGGTTGGGGCATGCGTTACGATAGAGGCAGCCAGCTTGCTCATTAGAGCCTCGTCAATCGATTTACAATCTCACTCCAAACATACCTTTCAACCCGCCGACTGTCAACGACGCCATCCGGCCCTTGTCGAGCGCGTAGTTGACGGCCCCGACAAGCAAGGCATAAAATCGGCTGCTTGAGCCACTAGTGTTGTTCGCGCTGTCGGGGCTGTCGATGGCCATTTTGCAATCAATCACTGGAGACAACGCCGGGGAACGGCATACCCTCAATGGCCCCAAGGCCATTCTCGGCCGCCATCCCGACTGCCAGATCGTACTCGATTCCGGCGCGGTCAGCCGGCAGCACGCTGAGATCACCTGCACCGACGGCGATTTTTTCATCCAGGATCTGGGCAGCCGCAACGGCACGATCGTCAATGGCCAGGCGATTCAGGCCCGCCACCGACTCCAGGATGGAGACCGGCTGAAAATCTGCGACCTCTCGTTTGCCTTCTATCGCGATCAGCCGAGCGACCGCGCTCCTGTCCCCGGCATCGCGCCGCTGGCCGACGCCATGCTCATCGACGACGCCGATGAGCACACCGGCAAATCGACGATCATGTCGAAGCTCGACATCAGCAGCGGCACCGCTGGCGTGCGCGTGAGCGTGAACCCCGAGGTCAAGCTGCGGGCGGTGATTGAAATCACCGAGAACCTTCGCAGCGCTCTCTCCGTCGATTCCGTCCTTCCGAAGCTGCTCGAAAGTTTGTTCAAAATCTTCGTGCAGGCCGATCGGGGATTCGTCGTGCTCCGGGGGGCGAACCCAGGCCAACTGCTCATCAAGGCGGTCAAGCAGCGGCGGGCCGATAGCGAAGACATGATCCGCATCAGCCGCACGATCGTCAACTCGGTGCTCGACGGCAAGCAAGCCATCCTTTCGGCGGACGCGGCCGCCGATTCGCGCTTCGAGATGAGCCAGAGCATCGCCGATTTCCGCATTCGCTCGATGATGTGCGCGCCGTTGGTGAATAGCGAGGGGGATGCGCTGGGGGTGATTCAGATCGACACGATCGACCAACGGGCACGCTTTCAGCAGGACGATCTGGACGTGCTGGCGAGTGTGGCCAATCAGGCGGCCTTCGCACTGGAAAACGCTCAGCTCCACGAGCGGTCTCTCAAGCAACGGGAGGTGGAGAAGGAACTCGAGCTGGCTCACAAGGTGCAGCAGAGCCTCTTGCCGAGCGCCCCGCCAATACTCGAGGGCTATTGCTTCTTCGATTTCTACGAGCCGGCGAATCAGGTCGGTGGAGACTTTTACGACTACATTCCTTTGCCCGGTGGTCGGCTGGCGATCGTGCTGGCAGACGTTTCCGGCAAGGGAGTTCCCGCGGCCCTGGTGATGGCGCGCGTTTCGTCCGAGGTCCGCTACTGCCTGGCCAGCGAGCCGTCGGTGGCCGAAGCGGTGAGCCGAGTTAATGCGTCGTTTTGCAAGGCCGGTTGGGACGACAAGTTCGTGACCTTTGTGCTCACGCTCATCGACCCGGCCCGCGAGGAGGCAACCATCGTCAACGCCGGCCACATGGCGCCCCTCTTGCGGCGCGGCAGCGGAAAAGTCGTAGCAGTCGGTGAAGGGGACGACGACGGAGGGCCGCCGCTGGGGATCGACGCAGACTTCCAGTACACCGCCATCACGCACCCGCTTGCCCGCGGCGACTTTCTCACGATGTTCACCGATGGCATCAGCGAGGCCATGAATCCCGACAACAAGCTTTATGGCCTGGACCGTCTGTCCACTCAAATGGGCCGCGCGGTGGAAAACGTTTCCGACCTCGGCCGGGAAATCCTCGCCGACGTGAAGCGCTTCGTCAGCGGCCGCCCCCAAAGCGATGACATGTGCCTGGTTTGCTTCGGGCGCGAATGATTCGAGCTAATGCCGCGAGTGTAAATCCGCCGACTCAACCGCTTCGTCGTCGGCAAATCCGGCCTCGCCGAAGCCACACGCCAGAATCTGCTTCGACTCCAAGTGACAGTAGTGGGCCTTCCAGGTGCGCGGGGTCGTCTCGGTGTAGAACAGCGCCGAGTCGGCCATCGCCGAATCGCCGTGAAAAGGATCGCCAAGCAGCACGAACAGCGCACCGGCCGTTGGCCAGCCGCCGCGAGTTTCTACCGCGTGGTTGCCCGCCGCCAATTCGGCATTGAACAACTGCCGAAGTTCAGGGCATAGCGCATCGAGATGAGTCTGGTCAATGGTTTTTAGCATGCCCTCATCGTAGCAGATTGAACGGGGCAACGGGCTTTAAATCCGCGAATCTGCAGAATTGCGTGGCGGGAGCATCCTGCTCCCGTAAACCTGCGGCTGGAAGCAACAGCTACCATACGCATCCAGATGCTGACGAAGCACTAACGCTCGCTAGCCGCAATTCCGCCGCGACGCTTCCGCTCGTCTCGGTGACGGCCGGCGCGACTCGTGTGCGTCCGCTTTCGTTTGATCCGGCTCGCGGTGGCTCGCCCGGTCCCGCCACGGCGCGGCTGCCTCTTTTGCTGTGAACTCTTCGCCCCGTCTGGCAGCTCCTGAGCTGGGGCAACGATCGCACTGGCCGGATGGTTCGCGTCGACGCGCAGCTTCTGGCGGATAAGCCGCTCGATCGCATGCAAGTGCGTGCGTTCCTCATGATCGCAGAACGAAACGGCAATGCCGGCGACGCCTGCCCGTCCCGTTCGGCCAATTCGATGCACGTACATTTCCGGCTCGTGCGGCAAGTCGTAGTTCAGCACGTGGGAGACCCCCTCGACGTCGATCCCGCGCGCGGCGACGTCGGTGGCCACCAGCACCTGCATCCCATTCCGATTCGCTTTGAACCCGGCGAGCGCCCGCTGCCGGGCCGCCTGAGTCTTGTCGCCATGTATTGCGGCGGCCGAAACTCCTGCCTGATTCAACTGCCGCGTGACGCGGTCGGCCCTGTGCTTGGTGCGCGTGAATACGATCGCCCGCGTGACCGGATTCGAGGTCAGGAAGTCAGCGAGCTTTTGTGGCTTCTGCAGACTGGTCACGTGGCAGACGGACTGCTCGATCAGGTCGGTGGTCGCCTTAACCGGCGCGATCCGAACTTGGACCGGGTTTCGGAGAATCGTGTCGGCGAGCCGCTGAATTGGCTCCGGCATGGTCGCGGAAAACAACAGGGTCTGCCGACGCGCCGGCAATTTGGCAATCACGCGCCGCAGATCGGGCAGGAACCCCATATCGAGCATCCGATCGGCCTCGTCCAGCACGAAAATCTCGACTGCGGCGAGATCGATGAACCCCTGATTCATCAGGTCGAGCAACCTGCCCGGCGTCGCAATCAGGATGTCAACGCCCTGTTGCAAGTCGCGCACCTGCGGCCGTTGGCTGACTCCGCCGAAGACGACCGTGTGTCTCATGCCTGTATGCCGTCCATACGCTCGAAAGCTATCGCCGATCTGCGCGGCCAGTTCGCGCGTCGGCGAAAGCACTAAGACGCGAACGTTGCGCTTTCTACTTGTTGTAGCACGGTCTCCCGACCGTGCTACTGCGGCGCCAAGCAGCCGATGCAGAATCGGCAGCGCAAAAGCCGCCGTCTTGCCCGTGCCCGTCTGGGCACAACCGAGCAGATCGCGGCCGGCCACGATGTGGGGAATCGCCTGCAATTGAATCGGAGTCGGAGCGGTGTAGCCTTCCGCAGTAACGGCGCGCAATATGGGGGGCGCAAGCCCGAATTCCGAAAACAGCCGGGGACTGTCCCCGTCATTCTCTCCCTCGCCCTTGATGGGAGAGGGTCGGGGTGAGGGTGGTGAGGTTGTCTCGGAATAAAAGGGGACTGTCCCCTTCTCAGCAGGCATTTTTCGCGCAATATCAAGAGTCATGTTCGATCTCGTGGGAGTGTCCCAGGACCGAATGCGATGAACGCAAAGCGCGTTCAGAGAAAACCATTGGACCTGGCCGTTATCCAATGGCCTGTTGCGCCGAAAGGATTCAACAACTCCTTTATACCGTGCCGCCGAAATAAGTCCAGGGCAAATCAGAGCCGCCAACACTGTTGCGGCGATTTCCGGTGTCCATCCGTTGACGGACTAGCTCAGGAACGTGATCGACAGCGGGTATTTCCAAAGTTCGCCGTTGTTGGCTTTCACGGCACCGATGATCGGGAAGACGATATGGAGCACCGCCAGGGCGAGCAGCATCGGAATGCCAATTAGAACCACACAGAGGATCCCGGAAACGATCGCGTAGATGATCGCCGAGATGATCCAGTTGACGACCACCTTCCCGTGAGCGTCGATCCCCGGCAGTTCGTTCTTCTTGAGCTGCCAGATGATGATCGGTACGACGAGCCCGCCGAATGGAACGACAAATCCGGCCAATAGGGAGATGTGCAAGAGCATCGCCCATTGACGGGTTTGCTGCTCGATATCGACCGGTTGGCCCGAGGCGCCGCCGAACAGTGGGGCGGTCTGCACGGGAGGCACGCCCGGTTGCGGCGCGGAACCATCGAGCAACCGCGCTTTGGCCTTGGTATATTCGTCGTCGGTTAACGCGCCGCGCTGGCGCAGTTCATCGAGCTTGTGAATTTCGTCAGCTAGTGCCATGGATGGCCTCGAATTGTTCCGTGGACGGATGGACAAGAACCTCGAGAGTCGAACGGAGGTGTTTCTACACCGCGGCCTCCTGGTCCTGATTCCTACGTCATTTATTTCGGCCGGCGCGACCGGATATTTCCAAAAAAACTGGGAATCTCGCCTCTAACCTAGGGACGGGCATTGGGATCGGTGGAGTTGCGATCGGTACGCTTCTCGAGGATCTTCTCGCCACCTTCAATGGTCTTGCCACCGTCGGGCCTTTCGCGGGTCTTCTCGATACGCTTAATTTCGCTCCCTTCGATGTCATTGGGATTGATCGGTTCACCGCCGGCGCGGGTGAACAGCGCCTTGAGCACCGCCGGGTCGATCGACTTGGAGAGCGTTCTCGCGCTGCCGTCGGCGAGCAGCACGGCGAAGCCGTTCGGCTCGGCGTCGCCTAGTCCGTCAAGCGGTTTGCTCAAGTCCACGTCCAGATCATCCGGCTTGGTCCACTCGACCGCTCGATCGTCGTTGACTTCGACCAGCAAAATCGTGTTGCTGGTGCCGTCCGAAAAGTCAGGAAGTCGAAGTCCCTGCGCGCCCTCGAACGCCAAACCTTTGCCAACGGGAACTTGAAACGGGGTCTTGCCATCGTTCGGGCGGTTTGGTTTCGCATAAATGAGAGGCATTTGCGAAATCAGGGTCTTGTTGTGCTCGCTGTCCCACGGCTCGTCGAGGCGGAATTGCTGAAAGAGGTTGTTTTGTTCAATGAAGGGTAGAATCTGCACGCGCCAGCTCAAGAGCGGCTTGCCCTGCTTATCGAAGATGGCGTGGGCCGGAAGTCGCCGATTGACGGACTCGAAGTTCAGTATGGCCAAACCGATCTGCTTCATGTTGTTCATCGACTGGACTCGAATGGCCGCCCCGCGCGCCGCCTCCATCGCCGGCAGTAGAAGCCCCATCATCACGCCGATCGAGCCGACGCTCGAATTCGCCTCAACCGAGACGCTCAGATTTTGCCCGCGCCGGACCGGCTTGACGCGCGCGAACATCTGGTTGACCATCCGCGTCGCATATTTGGCCGACGCTTGTTGCACCGGATCGCTGCTCTGTCCTCCCGTGACGGCGATCTGGACCATCACGGCCTGCTGCGCCATCGCCAGACCCAATTTGACGATTCGCTCGGTCTCTTGCGCGGAGGTTTCATCGATGCTTCGCAGAGTCAATTCCCCGTTGAACTTTGCTCCAATGTTGACTCGCACCAGAATGGCAGACAAAAGATCGGGCAACTTCAGAAAATCCTGAAACGGCGGGGGCACCGGCGGCACCGCCGCCACCGCTTGCTTCATGATCGGGCGCACGGCATCGATCGAAAACACGGCCGTCAAGTGCGACGAGACGTCGACCTTCTTCAGCAAGCGGATCAGCGGACTATCCACGTCTTTGGCCGCCAGCATCTTTTGCACCAGCGGCGTCATGCCGATCACGATCGTTTTGTCATCCGGCAAATAGAGCCACATCGCGCGCGGCGCCAGCACTTCGACGACCGTTTTCCCGTCGATGTTCATCTCCTTGCCGGGAGGAAGGATTGCCGTCACGGCCGCCTTGGAGTACGGCTCCGAAAAGCGGAGCACGGCGGCGAAATCCGGGTCGGTGCCGCTCGTCGGCGAGGCGAAAATCACAACCGCCTCCTTCACTTTCAGCGGATCGATCCCCGCCTGTTTCATGCCTGCGGCGGTGATGATCTCGATCGGCAGCCATTCCGCGTCGGGCCCAGTCAGCACCGCCTCCGGATGCGCGACAATCGCCGCGACGGCCTCGGCGGGTATGAACGTGAGATCGAGATGCTCGGGTGCCTCCGGCGATTTCACAGCCGGATCGGTTGCGCCGGGATGGTCCGCCAAGCAAACGCTTGCAGGAGAGATCAACATCCCAAAACAAGCGATTGCCGTCAGCCAGGAATGAAAGCAAGACACAGCTCACCTGCCTTTCAAATGGGATCAGCAAAGACCGATTAACCCGAAGCCAAGGGCGACGGAATGCCAACATCAATAATCATTTGGATCGATCGCCTTATCCCCCTGATAGTTGAAGAGCGCCTTGAGTGTCGTTTCACTAACCCCAGGGCGGAGCGTCCGCACCGGGCCGTCGCACATTTCTACAAGGATTCCGTCGGAACGAAAATGTCCCAACCCGCAACTTGGATGATCCATATCGACATCCAGGTCGCTCGGCTTGGTCCAGATCACGGCTCGATCTTCGTCGGCTTCGACGAACATTATGGTCTTGCTGGCGTCGGCAATCTCTTTGATTCTCATCCGTTTCCCGCTGCCAAACAGCGTGCCATTGCCGACCGGTAAAAGATAGTTCGTTTTGCCGTCGCGCGGCCGATTGGGATTGGCAAACGCGGCAGGTATTCTCTCGATCAGCGCCTTATTGTGCTCGCCGTCCCACGGCTCATCCAAATGGAATTGTCTATGCAGATTCTTTTCCTCCATATATGGAAGAACTGCGACGCGCCAGCTCAACAGCGGCTTACCGTCCTTGTCTTCGATCGACCGCGGCGGAAATCCGCGCCAAATCGATTGATAATTCAGGAGCGCCAACTTGATCACGAGCATGTTGTTTTTTGCCAAGGCGTTCGTAGCCGGACGCGACGCGCATCCCGCGATTGCCGGTCCAATCAATGTTCCCGCGCAGACACATGAGGCCATCCAAATCCGAAGACGCGACAAGAGACCGCTCCCTTCCGAATGGATGCGAAAAGAAATGGTTGGACTCGACGAGTGTACCGGCAGCAACGGCGTTCAAGCTACCGCTGGCCGGCGGGCGTGTCAATAATTTCTGGAAATGGAACTCTCCGTACGTCTCGTCACATTGCATCCCAGCATATCGCAACGTCGGATTCTTTTGAGTTTAGCGGCGCCAGAAGTAATCCCGCCGCTTCACGCAAGCGCCGGCTGTTGCTGCGTGATGCAGTGAAATGCCCCCAGGCCCCAGACGAGATCGATCGCCGGGAGCGGGCAGATTCGCCGATCGGGAAAGAGCTTCGCGAGCACCTCGACCGCGCGGCCATCGGTCGGGTCGCCGAATTGCGGCACGATCACCAGCCCGTTGGCGATGTAGAAATTGCAATAGCTGGCGGGCAGCCGCTGCGCTTCATAGGAGAGCGGCCGCGGCATCGGCAGCGGAATCACCTCCAACGGCGCGCCGTCGGCATCGGTGAGCGACTTGAGACGCGCGAGATTGTCCTTGAGCGGCTCGTAGTTTTCGTCCTTGGGGTCCTCCTCGACCGCCGCGACGACCGTCTTCGGAGCGACGAATCGGGCCAGCTCGTCGATATGCCCGTCGGTGTCGTCGCCGACAATTCCGCCGCCGAGCCACAGCACCTTGCGGGCACCGAGATAGCCGGCTAGATAGCGTTCGATGTCGGCGCGGGAAAGCTGCGGATTGCGATTTGGGTTCAACAGACATTGCTCGGTGGTAAGAAACGTGCCGCGGCCATCGGTGTCGATCGCGCCCCCTTCGAATATGATCCGCGGCTTGTAACAGACGTGGCCGAGCTGGCGAGCGATGAGCCGCGGAATCACGTCATCGTTTTCATACGGCGGATACTTGCCGCCCCAGGCGTTGTAGCCCCAATCGACGAGCGCGGGCGGGGCGCTGGGCGGGCCGACGAGAAACGTCGGCCCGCTGTCGCGCAGCCAGGCGTCGTCGGTCGGGATGTCATACAGTTCGACGTTTGGCGCACCGGCGAGCATCACTTTCGCTTGAGCCTTTGCATGCCCGCCCGCCAGAACGCAGACTTTCTCGGCGGCGGCCAGCGTTCGCACCAGCCGCGCATAAAGCGCCGGGATCGGTTCGAACTTTCCCGGCCAGGACGCCAGCTTATGCGGCCAAGAGAGCCAGGTGGCGGCGTGCGGCTCCCACTCGGCCGGCATTCGATAGCCGAGCGCGGCAGGGGCGAGAGGAGAGAGGCCAGAGGAGACATTCATTGGTCTGAGGGCGGTCAGATTAGGACAAATTGGTTTTCAACTCGCGTTGGTAGGTGGATCGATTGTCGAGTATGATACTTGTTGAGAGAGGTTTCTTTCAAAACCCCGTATTCGAGCCGCCCGCCATGACGAAGGTAGTCATCGATAAGTCAATTCGATCAACGTTCAGCAATTTGGGGGAACAGATCGAATTGTGCGACGAAACGGGCCGCACCCTCGGCTATTTTCTGCCTGCGGAGTTGCACCGGCAGTTGCTTCGCGCCTGGGCGGAAACGCAAATCTCTGACGAGGAATTGGAACGCCGGCGCAATGAGCCGGGTGGACGAACTCTCGATGAGATTTGGAGCCGCCTGAAGGGAAAATGAATTGGTCGGCTCTTTGGAAATCCTCGGCCGAAACGGAATTGGCGCGCCTTTGGACCGAATCGAACGATCGCGAAGCAATCACTCGCGCAGCCGATCGAATCGATGCAGCCCTTCGCACTAATCCGATGTCGCAAGGCGAATCTCGTTCTGGCCGAACGCGAATCATGTTTGAGCCGCATCTCGCGGTCCTGTTCGATGTATATCCAGAAGAGCAATTAGTCTATGTCTTGGCCGTACAACTCGTCGGAGCGCAGTCGGGGCCGAAGGATGAATGACGTCAGTCCAAGTAACGTCGGGTGAGATCGCCATAGGCGTCGATGCGGCGGTCGCGGAGAAAAGGCCAATGGGTGCGCACAGCGTCGAGCCGGGCCAGATCGCATTCGACCAGCAGCGTCTCCTCGGCGTCGTGCGATGCCCGAGCCAGCACGTTGCCATTTGGATCGCAAACGAACGATCCGCCCCAAAACTCGATCCCACCCTCAGTCCCGACCCGATTCGCGGCCGCTACAAACAGGCCGTTGGCGATCGCGTGGCTCCGCATCATCGTCTCCCAGGCGGAATGCTGGCTCGCGCCGAACTCCGCCTTCTCGTCGGCTAGCCAGCCGATCGCCGTCGGATAGAAAATAATCTTTGCCCCGGCCAGCGCCGTGAGCCGCGCCGCCTCGGGATACCATTGGTCCCAGCAGACACAGGCGCCAATCGGGCCGAATCGCGTCGTAAAACTTCGAAATCCCAGATCGCCGGGCGTGAAATAGAATTTCTCGTAATAAAGCGGATCGTCGGGGATGTGCATCTTGCGATAGATGCCCGCCAGGCTGCCGTCGGCGTCGAACAGGACGGCCGTGTTGTGGTATAGCCCCGGGGCGCGCCGCTCAAAGAGCGAGCCCACGATCGCGACTCCGTGCTCGCGCGCCGCCGCGGCCAAGAGATCGCTCGTTGGGCCGGGGATCGACTCGGCTTCGTCGAATCGGCGATGGTCCTCGCTCTGGCAGGGATAGAGTCCGGCGAAGAGTTCCTGAAGGCAGACGACGTTCGCACCGGCCGCCGCGGCTTGTGCAATCCGGTCGAGAGCTTTTTCGACGTTCGCATGCTTCGGCGCCACGCAGCTCATTTGCACGAGCGCGACCGTCACGCGCTCCGGCGAAGGGTTCGAGCTTGCTGTGGGTTTGGCGTTCATCGAATCCGGGGATACAATCGGGAATCTGCCAGATCGCCTAACAAATCCGGCGGGGAGAAGGGGACAGTCCCCGCCGGATTTGTTAGGCGATCTAAGGGGGCAGGCCATTCTATTCGACGCCGTGCAGCCGTCAAGGAAATGCATTGATTAGGACGAGGGAGAATTGACGAATTCAGCCTCAGAAAATCACTCGCTCGATGAACTCGCGCGAGATGTGGCCGCGCGGTTTGCCGAGCGATTTCGGCGACCACCGCGTTGGATCGCCGCCGCGCCGGGGCGGGTAAACCTGATCGGCGAGCACGTCGATTATAACGGGGGCTTCGTCTTGCCAATGGCGATCGAGCGGTTCACCGTGATCGCTGCCGACGCCGCGCCGGAGCATTCGGGCGAAATCCGGCTGGCCAGCGCGGATTTCCAAGAGGAAACCACATTCCGTTTGCATTCCCAAATGACGCCCGGCGCGCCGCCGTGGTCCAATTATGTGCGCGGCGTGCTGGCCGGCTGTTTGGCGCGGGGATTCGCGATTCCTGGCTTGGATGCGCTCGTGGCGTCGACTGTGCCGATCGGCGGAGGGCTTTCGAGCAGCGCGGCCTTGGAAGTGGCCACCGCGACGCTTGCCGAAGCGATCGCCGGCGAGTCGCTCGAAACGGCGGCCAAGGCCCTGCTGTGCCAGCGGGCCGAGCACGAATTCGCCGGCGTGCCGTGCGGAATCATGGACCAGTTCATCGTCGCCGGCGCCCGCCACGATCATGCGATGCTGCTCGATTGCCGCTCGATGGAGTTCGAGTTCGTTCCGTTTGCGAAGCATGCAGTGACGGTGCTTACAATCAATAGCCACGTGAGGCATTCGCTGGCCGGCGGCGAATACGGGAAGCGGCGCGCGGAGTGCGAAACGGCGGCCCGGATTCTCGGGATGCCGACGTTGCGCGAGGCGACGCTAGACGACTTGAACCGCCGGCGCAACGAACTCGGCCCGGAAATCTTCCGCCGCGCGCGGCACGTAGTCGGCGAGATCGAGCGAACGACGGCGGCAGCCCGAGCGATCGCCGCGGAGGATTGGCCCGCGGTGGGCGCGGCGATGTACGCCAGTCATGCATCATTGCGCGACGATTTCGAGGTAAGCTGCGATGAATTGAACCTGCTGGTCGATTTTGCCGCTGCACTTGGACCGGAGCGAGGAGTGCTTGGATCGCGGATGACGGGCGGCGGCTTCGGCGGCTGCACGGTAAGCCTCGTGCGAGCGGACGCAGTGGATGCCGTGGCCCGTTCGATCGGCCAATCTTACCGCGAGCAAACGGGCATCGAGGCCACGAGTTTCTCGACGCGCCCCGCCGGAGGAGCGCGAGTCTTGCCGTTGACTCACGGAAGCTGAATCGTCGGAATTCAGCGCAGGGGCATCGGAATTCTTGCGAATTCCGCTACTTGTCTCTTGCCACTTGTCCGTTGCCACTTCGTCCGTATCCGTCGGGATGTCGCCGGTGCCAAGCCCAGGCCGTCTCGACAATCTGCTCGAGCTTCGGATAGCGCGGATGCCAGCCGAGTTCGCGGCGAATCTTGTCGCTGCCCGCCACGAGCACCGCCGGGTCGCCGGGCCGCCGCGGACCGGTCCGAGCGGGAATGGGATGCCCCGTGATCCGCCGAGCCGTTTCGATCACCTGGCGAACGCTGAAGCCCTGGCCGTTCCCTAGATTATAGACGCGGCTGCCGCCATCGAGCGCCCGCAGCGCCAGGACGTGGGCCTGGGCCAGATCGACCACGTGGATATAGTCGCGCACGCAAGTGCCGTCCGGCGTGGCATAATCGTCGCCGAAGATGGTGACGTCCTTTCTCTGTCCGAGGGCGACTTGCAGCACGATCGGGATCAAGTGCAATTCCGGATGATGATCTTCCCCGCGATCGGCGCTCGCGCCCGCGGCGTTGAAATATCGCAGGGCGGCATAGCGCAACCCTTGAACTCGATCGAGCCAGTAGAGCATCCGCTCGAGAATATGTTTCGATTCGCCATACGGGCTGCCCGGCACGATCCGCTCGTCCTCGGCGATCGGAATCCGCTCCGGCGCGTCAAACAGGTTCGCCGTCGACGAAAGGATGAAGCGCCGTACGCCGTGCTCGCTCATGCTCTGGAGCAGGTTAAGCCCGCCAACGACATTCGCACCGAGATACAAGAACGGCTGCTGCATCGATTCGCCGACCAGCGTGTGGGACGCGAAGTGCATCACGGCGTCGGGGCGATGCTCGGCCAGCGCGGCATCAATTGCAGCTCGCTCGGTCAAATCTCCCTCGACGAATGTGGCCCGCGGATGCACGGCGGCGCGATGCCCTTGCGACAGATTGTCGAACACGACGACCGATTCGCCGTCGGCGATGAGCTGCTCAACGACAACGCTGCCGATATACCCGGCCCCGCCGGTGACGAGGATTTTCATGGTCCGATCGAGCTGGCAACTGGTTGTGTCATCACGTTCCGGTCATAATAGTTTCCGCGATTCCCGGCGCACAGAGCATCGGGACCAGAGAATTCAAGGTTTTGAGCGCCTAACAAATCCGGCTGGGAGAAGGGGACGGTCCCCGTTTTGCTCCGCCGACCATCGCCGCGATGGTGCCCGCGCAAAAGGCGGACAGTCCCCGCCGGATTTGTTAGGCGCTCTTAGCAAGGAAAGACCCTGTGTCCATGCACAAGAACTCAACAACTCTTTCGACGTCCATCGCACTTCTTCTTGCCAATCTAACGTTTTTGCTGCAAGCGAACGTTATTCGCGGCGAATCCGCTCCGCGCGACGGCGCGTTTCGCCCGCCGGCCGTGCCGCTGGTCACGAGCGATCCCTATCTGAGCATCTGGTCGGAGGCCGACCGACTCACCGACGACGTCACTCGGCATTGGACTCACCGCGGCCACCCGCTGGTGAGCCTGATTCGCGTCGACGGCAAAGCCTACCGTCTGATGGGCAATGATCCGAAGGAAGTGCCAGCCCTACCGCAAGTCGGCCTGCAAGTCTTGCCGACTCGTTCGATCTACGACTTCGACGACGGCCACGTTCACGTAACCTTGACGTTCATGACCCCCGCGTTGCCGCAGGCTCTTGACGTGTTGGCGCGTCCCGTGACCTATTTCACCTGGTCGGTTCGCTCGATCGATGGCGCGAGCCATGCGGTGGCGATTTACGACAGCACGAGTTCACTATTGTCGGTGAATAGTCCCGACCAGAAGGTCGAATGGTCGCGCGAAACCGCCGGCTCGCTGACGTCACTTCGCGTGGGCACGGTCGCTCAAACGCTCTTGGCGCCCGCCGGCGACGACACGCGGATCGATTGGGGCTATGCCTACGTGGCGGCGCCGCAGGCCGATTCAAGCGCCGCGATCGGTGGCAACGGCGCGCTGCTCAATACTTTCATCGCGGAAGGCAAGTTGCCCGCGACTGACGACTCGCGCATGCCCCGCGCCGCGGCAGACGATCAACCGGTGCTGGCGTTCTCGTTCGATCTTGGCAAAGTCGGCGCGGAGCCGGTCTTGCGTCACTTGAGCGTGGCCTACGACGAGGTCTTTTCGATCAAGCTTCTCGGACAGAAGCTGCGGCCATATTGGCGCAGAAATGGGGCGTCGGCCGCGGACCTGTTGCAATTCGCCGAACGCGATTATGCGGGCTTGATCGACCGCTGCGAAAAATTCGATCGCGAGTTGATGGCCGATCTGACGAAAGTCGGCGGTGCGCGATATGCCCAAATCGCCGCGCTGGCGTACCGTCAGAGCCTGGCGGGCTGCGGGCTGGCGGCCGACGCGAACAAGCAGCCGTTGTTGTTCACTAAAGAGAACACGAGCAATGGCTGCATTGCGACCGTCGATGTGATTTATCCCGCCGCGCCGCAGTTTCTGTTGATGGGTCCGACGTATGCCAAGGCCCTGGTGGCGCCGGCGCTGGTTTACAGTGCTTCGCCACAATGGAAGTTTCCCTTTGCTCCTCACGACCTGGGGACTTATCCGCAGGCCAAAGGGCAGGACTACGGCGGCGGTGAGAATCCCGGCAACGAAGCCGACAAAATGCCGGTCGAAGAGAGCGCGAACATGATTTTGTTGTGCGACGCGATTGCCAAGATGGACGGCAACGCGGATTTCGCCTCGCGCTGGTGGCCGCAGCTTACGCAATGGGTCGACTATCTGGTGAAGCACGGAATCGACCCGGAGAACCAGCTTTGCACCGATGATTTCATGGGGCACTTGGCGCGCAACGCGAATCTCTCGGTGAAGGCCATATTGGGAATCGCCGCCTATGCCGATTTGTGCCGCCTTCGCGGCGAGGCGGCCGCCGCGGAAAAACATATTAAATTGGCCAAGGAGGGCGCTGCATTTTGGATAAAAACGGCCGCCGACGGCAACCACTCCCGCATTGCCTTCGACAAGGCCAACACCTGGAGCCAGAAATACAATCTCGTATGGGACAAGTTGCTCGGATTGAACGTGTTTCCCGCGAAGGTCGCGGCCGACGAGGTGGCTTATTATAAGACGAAGATTCAGCCGTTCGGGGTGCCGCTCGATTCGCGCACCCATCTGACGAAGACCGATTGGTCCCTCTGGTGCGCGACTTTGGCCGACAATCGGGCCGATTTCGAAACGATGGTCTCGCCGATCTACGACTATCTCAATCGCACCACGGCCCGCATGCCGTTTGTCGATTCCTATATCACCGACAACGCGGCCAGCGACGGGATGCATGCGCGGCCAGTGATCGGCGGCGTGTTCATCACGATGCTTTCCGACCCCGAAATCTGGAAGAAATGGTCGGACCGCGATCAGGCCAAGGCCGGCAATTGGGCCGCTGCACCCACGCCGCCGCGGATCACGGAAGTCGTTCCGACCTCGCGGCAGCGCGGAATCGAATGGCGCTACTCGCTCGAGAAGCCGGCGGGCGATTGGACGAAGCCGGGCTTCGACGATAGCCATTGGCAGAGCGGCCCCGGCGGGTTCGGCACTCACGGAACGCCCAACGCCGTAGTGGGCACCGTCTGGAACACCGCCGATATTTGGCTCCGCCGCGAAGCCAGTCTGCCCGAGAACGCCGACGTCGGCCATCTCCAACTCCTCGTCTATCACGACGAAGACGTCGAGATTTATATCGATGGGGTGCTGGCCGGCAGCGAGGCCGGGTTCGTCAACTCCTACGATCCGATGGACATCAGCTCCGCGGCGAAGAAGCTGCTCAAGCCGGGCCAAAAGTTCACGCTCGCTGTCCACTGCCATCAGACGGTCGGCGGTCAAGGCGTGGACGTGGGCTTGGTGGAGGTTGCCGAGGCAGATTCTGCTGCTGCACCGGCCGCGTCGGCTGCGGCGACCGCCCCCTCGACTTCGTCCGACGCTCCCGCCCGCTCCGGATTTCGAGCGCGAGAGCGCGAGGTCGTCGATCCGGTGATCGTCAAGATCCGCGACGAAGGATTGAATCATTCGCAAGTCATGGCGACTTTGGATTACCTTTGCGATGTTATCGGCCAACGACTCACCGGTTCACCCAATGCCAAACGGGCTAACGACTGGACGCGCGGAAAACTGGCCGGCTGGGGTCTGACGAGCGCTCGTTTGGAATCGTGGGGACCGTTCGGCCGGGGCTGGGAGCTGAAGCGATTTTCGCTCCAGGTGACCAAACCGCAAACGATTCCGCTGATCGCTTACCCCAAAGCTTGGACCCCCGGCTTCGACAATCCGCTCGAGGCAGACGTGGTTTGGCTCGATGCGAAAACCGAGGCCGAACTCGAAAAATACAAGGGTAAGCTCAAGGGGATGATCGTATTGGCCGATCCAATCCGCGCGCTCAAGCCGCATTTCGACGCGCCCGGCGCTCGAATGACGGATGGCGATTTGCTGACCTACGCCAACTCGACCGGCCGCCGAGTGCCGCCGGCAGTCCAGCCGCCGAAAGGCACGTCGAGCACGGAATTCTCTCTTGCCGCCGCGACCTCCGTCGCCACCGCGCCCGCTGCAAACGGGTCGCCGACGGCGGCGACCACCGCTAGTGGAAACTCGACTCGTGGGACGGCAGCCGATAGCTCAGCCCCGGCGACCGCTGATTCGACTTCGCGCGCAAACGGCGATGCCACCTCGCCGGCCGGCGGTGATCCGGCTCGTCGCCGCTTCGGCAATCCATTTTCCGGCAAGGTGCTTTCGTTCTGCGCCAAGGAAGAAGCGGCTCTCGTGCTCACCGTTAGCCCCCAGGGAGACGGCGGGACGATCTTCGTCGCCAGCGCCTCGGTTCCAGGGAGCGACGGCCGCGCGCGCGGAGGACCTCGACCTTGGTCTGAAGATGCGCCGGCCATGCCTCCCCAAGTCTGCGTCGCCGTGGAAGACTACAACCGCATGGTACGTATGGTGCAGCAGGGGGAGGAGCTGAAAATCGCCGTCGATCTACAGGTGCAATTCCTCCCAACGGAAATGGCCAACAATACGATCGCCGAGATCGCCGGCAGCGATCTGCGGGACCAGGTGGTGATGATCGGCGGGCATTTAGACTCATGGCATGCTGGCACCGGGGCGACCGATAACGGCGCCGGCGTGGCCGTGGCGATGGAGACCGTGCGAATCCTGCAAGCCGTCGGCGTCAAGCCCCGCCGCACGATCCGCATCGGCCTCTGGACTGGCGAGGAAGAAGGGCTGCTCGGTTCGCGGGCCTACGTGACCCAGCATTTCGGAACCGCCGGCGGAACTGGCGATGGCACCGGCCGGCGCGGACCACGCGATCGGGCGGATGGTTCACAAACGGCCGCGGCGCCCGCAGGCGTTCCACAAGCGGTGGATGCCAAGGCGACGGGCGAGCTGCAGGCCAACGACACTAAGACGGTGGATTCCAAGCCGACGAGCGATTCCAAGCCAGGGGATTCAAAGCCGTCGGCGGATGCTAAGCCCGCGCCGCCAATTCGCTTGCCGGAGCACGACAAGCTCTCGATCTACTTCAACCTCGACAACGGCACGGGGCGGATTCGAGGCGTCTTCACGCAAGGCAACGAAGCGGCGATGCCCTTGTTCCGCAAATGGCTGATCCCATTCCACGACCTGGGGGCTGAGACCGTTAGCCTGGCCAGCACGGGGAGCACCGATCATGTCTCGTTCGAGGCCGTCGGCCTGCCCGGCTTCGAATTCATGCAAGACCCGATCGAATACATGACCCGCTCACACCATTCCAATCAAGATGTATTCGACCGCGTTCCGCCAGACGATCTGAAGCAGGCGGCGATCATCATGGCCGCCTTCGTCTACGACGCGGCCATGATGGAGCAACGCTTCCCGCGCAAATCCAGCGAGTGACGGGCCGGTTATTTCTCAAGGTCGGTCGGATTGATCAATTGCCCGTCGGCCCGGTTGCCGAGCAGTTTCAAGATCTTTGGATCGATGGTCTCGGAAAGATATCGCTGCGAGCCGTCGCCAAACGCCGCGACGACCAGGCCGCCGGCGTGGTCGCTGCCGAACCCGCCTACGTAGGTTGGCGATTCCCAAACGGGCGATTGCTTCGCTTCCGGGGCAGCCGGTGTGGCGGGTGACGACGGCGTGCCCCGAGGGCCGGTCGCATTCAATTCTGTCCCGGTGTTTCGCAGCGTCGCCCGAGTGCCCGACATCCAACCAAGGTCGGTCGCGGTCCCTTCGCTCCGCTTCTCGGCGATGAACAGCGTGTAACCCAAGCCGTCGGTGATGTCTTCCGACCGCAGCTTGCTGTTCAAGAAGAAGACGCCGTGATTGTCGGAGTCGATCGGGCTCTCGGTGTCGTTTTGGCATGCGGCGTAGCTGCTGTGCGGCCCTTCTTCGACCACGTCGTCCGACGGGCAGAGCAGCTCGACGAGCGGCAGCTTGCGCACCGCGGCGTTCTTGGGATCGTAGACGCTCGCGGCGAAGTCGATCTTCGCGTGGGCGGCCCGCTCGTCGAGATACGGCAGCAACCGCTCGATCCAATCGTGGTGCATGCCGACCGCTTGGTTGAGAATCGGGCCCTTGGAATCGACGACGCCCGGCGGATAATAGCCGTGAGCTGATTCATAGGAATTGGTGGCCATCGCCAGCCGCAGCAGGTTGTTCGAGCAGGTCGTGCGCCGCCCCGTCTCGCGAGCCGCTTCAATTGCGGGCAACAGAATCGACGTCAAAATCCCTATGATGGCGATCACCACCAGGAGTTCGACCAGAGTGAATCCGCCGCGGCAAGAACTGCGGGGGACTGTCCCCTTTTGTGGAGTCTTCGGAACAAAAGGGGACTGTCCCCTTCTCCGCGGGCGGTTCTGGGATAGGCTCTTGGATCTGCTCATTTTCCACCGTCCGTTTTGCTGGAATTGGTTTTCGGCGCGCCGCCTTCGTTATTCGTTTTGCCAAGATCGACGATGATTTGCTTGCTCGCGCGAGCGCGGTGCATCGGCTCGACGGGATAATCGGCCACGACATCGACCGTGCGGCGATCCGGGTGATCGGCGGCCATCGTGACGTGGATCTCAACGGCCGCGGCATCGCGCGCCGAGAGTTCCTCGGCTGAAATCTTCCACGTTTCGCCCGCATAATCGGGCTTTTCTGCGAGCCGAGCGGCGGCGCGGTCAAGCCCCGCCTCCGCCAGCCATTCGGCCTGAAGCCGGTCGCCGGCGGCGCGCGCCTGTTGCCGCTCGAGCGCGATGGTCTTGAGCCAGCTAACGAGCAGCAGTGAGGCCACTACAAAGCAGACCAGCACGCCGACGAGTGCGAAGCCACGGCGGACTGAACGGCTTGTCCGCGCGGATTGTTTCTGATGAACGGTTCTCATCTGACTAGCCCCCACTTTGCCGATCTGTTGCCTTGGCGAACCGCGAATCTCGGTCAAGCCGCGCTTCGATTCGCAAGATGTAACCAGCCGCGTCGACCGTCGCGTCAGCACTGCGCCGCACTGACAAACTGGCCTGAGTCGGGTTCTTTTCCGGCTGAAGCTCCAGCCGTGGATCCGCGCCCTGAGGCATTGCAAAGGCGTCGCGGACTTGAACCTTGTCGCCACGGTATTCGATCCGTTTAAGAACATCCTCATCGGCCTCATACTCGATCCGCAGATCGTCGGCGAGCTTCAGCGTCCATCGAGCTTGACCGCCGGCCGCCCGGTCAACCGAGACGTTCGCCGCGGCATGGACGTCTGACCGGAATTGCTCGGCCAAGCGCGTCATAACGGCGGTCGAGACAACTCGATCGCGACCGCTTTCAGTCGAGTGCATCGTCACCGAGAGCAGCTCGACCGCAATTCCGAAGATCGCGCTGGCCAGAGTGGAAGCGACAATCACTTCGATCAGCGTCAATCCGCGCCGATGGCGGTACGATAAAGTTGTCGTCGTTGCGAATGAGCGGCTGCGAATACCTAGTGGAACCTCAAGTCTGATTTGACGGGTGCCAGGGCCACTGCTCTGAGTGGCTATGCGCCGGCACAGTCCATGCCCACGCCCTGCCGTGGGCATGGCACTCAAGACATCAAAACAGTTTTGAGGCTCTAGTAGAGTAGTCATTGTGGGTCGTTCTTTTTTCAATAGCCTGTCGGGTCGCGGCGAAACGGCGACGCATATTTCAATTCCCTCGCCCCCCATCCCTCGTCCCTCTGCCCTGATACCTCCACGTTACCAGCCGCACGGGCGATTCCGACTCGCCGGCCCGATTGAGCCATTGCACCTCGACGACGATTCGCTTGGCCGCCGGATTGTCGCCGATGAGTTGGATCTCGGTGGTGAGCCGTCCGCCGGGGAGCATTTCCTTGGCGGCGGTGGAGAGGGGATCCTCGGCAGCGGCTTTTGGCGCGAGCGATTCCCAATCCTCGGAGGCCAACCGTTCCATGACGTTGGCCGCCTCGAAGAGCGCGATCTCGCGGCGCTCGGCCGCGCGGCGCTCGCCGGCCGTCCACGCCGCGCATTGAGTCACGACCGTTGCCAGCACGCCCAAGAGCATGATGGCCGCGGCGACTTCCACGAAGGTCATTCCATGTCGGCGAACGTTCATCTGTTTCACCTGTGATCGCCTAAAAAATCCGGCTGGGAGAGGGGGACAGTCCCCGTTTTGCTCCGCGGACTCCGCAAAAGGGGGACAGTCCCCACCGGATTTGTTAAGCGATCTAATAATTCACAATTACCGCGGTTTGGCCAGGCCGCTGACCAACTCGATTATTGGCGAGAACCACCCGACCACAATCAGCAGAACGATTCCCCCGGCCGCGAGAATCACAAAGGGAAACACGATCTGGCTGAAGGCATACATCCGATAGTTTAGCCGCCGCTCGCCGCTGGCCGCCGCTTCAGTCAGGGCCCAAGGCAGATTTCCGACGCGAGCGGCCGCGCGGAGGATCGCCGCGTCGGCCGATTGCACCAGCTTGGCGGCCCGCAAGCTGTCGGCCCAATCGCGCCCGCAGAAGATATCTGCCCCAGCGCTCCGCAGCCGGTCGCGGATCAGTCGGCGCGGATAGCGCACGGCCAAGAGTCCGAGCGTCGGCTCGAGCGGCTGCCCTCGCTCCGCGGCCAAGGCCAGCCACCGCAACACGGCAGCCGCGTCCAGAGGCGCGAGGATGCGGCCAATCGGGGGCAAATCGAAGCGAATCCAGCCAAGTTGGCGAAATACTACATAGATCACTACGGCCGCAGCCACCGCCAATGCTAGAGCACACAACGCGAAAGTGAACTCGGAACTGGCGACGTTAAAGACTGCACGCGTCAGTGGCGGAAGGTGGCGATGGAAGTCTTGGAAGATCTTTTGCATGGCGGGAGCAATCTTAATCACCATGAACGGCACCACGACTCCCACGCCAGCCAAGATGTAGACCAGACTCGCCCAACGAATCGGCTGCCGCTCGGCGCTCGAGACCGGGCTGCTGCGGCCATCGTCGACGCAGCGCAGGGCCGCTCCCAAATCGCCCGTCTTTTCGCCGATCCGCGCGGCCAGCACGCTCCGCGGCGGCAGCACCTTGCGATTTTGCTCGATGGCCTCCGGCACCGGCATCCCCGCCGCCAGGCAGTCGGCCAGCGCGATGGCCCGCGAGTAAAACAGCCCTCCTTCTTCTTCACCGAGCGCACGAACCGCCGGCGCGAGCGGCATTCCGCGATCGGCCGAGATCGCCATCAGATTCAGCAGCGTCAGTTGTTGCGATCTCCGGAAGCGAAATGCGGCAACTCCCAACCAAAACATCGCGCCAAGCCAAAGTACGATTCCGAAACCAAGTCCGAAAGCAAAGACCATCACTCCGAAGAGACATATTGTAACGATCAACCATTCTGCGACTCGAACAAAGAATTGCAGCGCTGCCTTCCACGATCGTTTAATGACGCCCACTAGCCACCAGGTGATCAGCGCGGCAATGTAGATCAATACGACCTCGGTCACCGGTGAAAGGCTCCATGCCGAGACTGGCGGGGACGACGTGGATGAAATTCCGCCAGATAGAGTCGTCACACCGCCAGTCAACGACGAGATTAGCGAGACCATCGGCATGAACAGGTTCAGAATCATCAATATAAAGATCGCCACCAGCAGAACCACCGTCGGCGGGATGATCGTCTTCAACAAATCGGCCCGAAGCCGCACTCGTCGCGTCGCGACTTGAGCCACGGCGTCCATTGCTTCGGGTAACGCGGACTGGCCTTCTCCCCAAGCGAAAATCGGCCGCAAGGTGGGGCTTAATTGCCGCAGTCCATCGATTGCACCAGCCAAGAGAGTTCCCGATTCGACTCTCTCCGCAAGTTGACGGCAGCCAGCAGCCAGGTCCGCATCGCCAATCCCATCGGCGGCCAAGCGCAGCGCCTCGGGAAGCGGCACTTCGTTCGTCAACAGGATTCGCACCAAGCAAGCCATTTCCGCCAAGCCGCTGAATCGACCGAGAACACCGAACAATGGAATGCAATTGAGAAGTCGCCGCCGACGCCGCAGCCCCAACATGAAACCCAATGCGATGATGACAAGGACCGCGGCCGCGACGCCGAGCAGCAGGCCGCCGAAATGATGCGACAGCAAGTCGCTGATCGCGATCGTGGCCCTCAAGCCCGGAGGTAGTTGCTGTTTGAAGTCTCTATACATTGGGGCCATCGAACGGACGACGAGGCCAAAAAAGAAACATGCAACAGCCGCGATCATGAAGACCAAGAACGCGGGATATGCGAGCGAGGTCCAAACGCTCCGCCGGATGTCGCCGATCGATTGGCGGAAATGAACGAATTCCTCTAGCACCCGCCCCAGCTTGCCCGTGCGAGTGCCGGCCGCCACAAGGGTTTCCAGATAGCGAGGCAGAACTCCGTTCTCGGCGGCGAGCGCTCGGTCGAGCGAATCGCCCCGCTCGAGCGCCGCGGCGACGCGGAGCATCGTCGCCGCCAACCTTCCCTTGGGCAGCTCGGCGGCCGCGGCTCGCAAACCCGGCGCGAGCGGTAGGCAAGCACTGCTCAATTCGGCCACGCGGCCGGCGAACTCCGCCGCCTCATGCGCGGAGAGCGGCTTGGGCTTTGCCGGCGGTGCGTCGTCAGGTTTTGGTTCCGGTTCGTTCACGGCTTCGACAGATCGTAGAGCATGGTCGTCCAGGGGATAAACAGACTCAGGGCATAGAGCGCGGTCACGGTCCCGCCGATGCCGAGCGTCACCAGCATCGGGAAGTAGAGCCGGAGCCAGTCGGCCCGCCGCACCGCCCGGCGGCGATACGTGTCCGCCGCTTCGCGCAGCGATTTGCCGAGCGCCGGCTGATTCCCGCCCGTCGCGATCAACCAGCGCAACAGCGGCGGAATATCAATTGGATTCGCGCCGCGATCAGCACCCGACGGAGCGCCGGCGCCGGCGACAATTCCATCCGCAACGTCCGCGGCAAGCTGCTTGGCGGCCAAGATCAGCCGCGCGTCGCCGCTGCACTTGGCCGAGAGCACGACCGCCTCGGTCAGCGGCACTTGATGATCGACCAGGAGCGCGAGCGTGTCGGCAAATCCTGCCGTGCGGCTCTCAAGCAACAACCGTCGAAATGACGGGACCCAGGCGAAAAACCGCGCCGCCCCGCCCGCCTCCAGCACCAGCGCTCGCCGCGAGCGATAGAACCAGAGGATGGCCGCGGTCAATACGATCGTCGGCAAAATCGGTCCCCACCACTCGATCCCATCGCGTACATGGCTGATCGCTCGGACAATCGCCGGCGGATGCGGCATCGGCGCGGCAGACAGGAGCGTCGGCGCGACTTTCAGGGCAAAGTACAGAAACAGCCCGTAACAAATGAAAAACACGAGCAGCGGATAGACCATTGCCAGCACGACCAGTCGCCGCAGCGCGGCCAGCCGCCGCACGCTGCCGCTCATCTCTTCGAGCGCCGCGGCGAGCCGCCCGGAACGGATCCCGGCCTCGACGATCGCCCGATACAGCGGCGGAAACTGCTCCTGACTGGCGGAGAGGGCCTGCGGTAACGATTCCCCGCGCTGCATCCGCTCGGAGAGCATCGAGCTGATTCGCCCCAGGCTGCCGCGCACGTCGTGCCCCACGTCGGCCAGCCCCTGCTCGAGTGGAACCCCGGCTCGGACGAGCGCGAGAATCTCGTCGTTCAGCGCGATCAATTCGTCGAGCGTGATCGGTCCGGCCATGTGGAATTTCGAAGGAAAGGCGAGATGTTCGGGTGCACTTAAAAAATGTAGGAGCGAATCAAAGCTGATTTGATGGGTGCCATGGCCACTGCTCTGAGTGGCCATGCGCCATCTGAGTCCATGCCCACGCAGGGCCGTGGGCATGCCACCCAACGTACCAACACAACTTCAAAGCTTCAGTACGGCGTGTCAAGCGAAGCGCGGACGCACCGAACGTAAAGGGCGGATGAACCACCAACGGTGCGTCTGCGCGGAGGAACCGCTTGACGCACCCTACGACTAATTCGAAGAGAAGAAATCTGTAAATGAGGAGAGTCTTACGGCTCGCGGCATCCCGGCCGCGGAAAGGACCCGCCGGTCGTCTGGCCGCCGCGACGCGACAAGTTCTGTCAGGATGCGCTGATCGTCCACGGTTTCCGGTGCTTCGCCAGGCGCCGCGGCCCGATCGGCGCTGGAAGCCGGCCTGTTCTGGTTCGACGATTGCGCGATCTCGGGTACTGGCCTGCCAACGGCCGCCACCCGCGAACCGCGCTCGACGAATACCATGACGAGCAGCGCCGCGGCGATCGCAGTCATCGCGGCCAGCGCGCCTTGCCAAACCCAGCGTCCGGCGCGGTCCTCGTCGAAAACCTCGCTGCCGCAATGCACGCAAATATACCGGTGGCCCGCGGGATGATTGCACCGCGGCATCTTGCCGGAAGGAGCCGGCGGTCCCTCCGACCTCAACGTGGAATTCAGCGAGACCTCCTTGGCCAAGAGCGAGCGCCAAGCCGGATCGAGCCGGTCGGCCGCCGGGCGGAGCGCCGCCGTTATCGCCGCCTCGAATTCCGTTAGATCTTCGCTGCCGTTTTTTTTTCTTGGCATGTCCAACCCAACCTTTCTCGCAAGGCCGCCAGCCCTCGTTCATAGTTTCGATAGGCCGTGCTCATCGAGGTTCCGCTCAAGTGGGCGATTTCCTCGAACGACAGCCCGCCCCATAGCCGGGCCACAATCGCCTCGCGCTGGTCCGCGGGGAGTATTCTGAGCGCGTCAGTTGCCGCTTGGGCGTCGAGCCGGTCCGCGTCGGCCGAATCGAACCACGGCTGCCCGCGGGCGGCCGAGGCGGTCTCGCGACGGGATCGCCGCGAGCCGGACCGTGCGACGTTGATCGCCCGGTTCCGCACCACGCGATATATCCAACCCACGAGGTTATCCGGCGCCACGGGCTGCCGAGCCAACAGCAAGAATGCCTCCTGCACGACATCCTCGGGCCCGTCGCACCATTGGCGCGCGTAAAGCACCAGGGCCGCGCGATGCTCGTCCCATAGCCGCGTCACAGCTTCCGGGCTGAGAACATCCATTCGAGGTCTCGCAACCGCTGCCCCAATAAAGACACCGCCGAGGCGGATACTTTTCACTGGTTCAGTATAATCCGGCCGAATCGACGAAGAGTTCTAGAACAGGAGGACACCGAGGGAACGGACGGAATGGTTTCTCAGATCGCTGACAAATCCGGCCGGGACTTTACCCTCTCGCTACAGGTTTCGTCGGGCGCTCCAAATTGCCACTTGGTCTTTCCGTTCCCTCGGTTCTTTCCTGTTATCCCTCTTCAAAGGCTCATGCATCCGATCGGGTGCGGAGGTGGGTCAGCACGAGCCGGATTTCTTCGTAGGGGACTTCGCCGCCGAGGCGCTCGAAGAGCGGCTTGAGGCGCGGCGTTTCGGCGTCCGCGGCTGCGGCCACCACCCGCTTGTAAGCGGCCGGCGCGACCCAAGCATCGATCTTCGCTGGCCGGCAAGTCTCGATGAACTCGCTCAGATACTCGACGACCGTGCTCTGCGCGCGGCCGGCGCAGGCCATCACTTCCGCGATCGTGCGACCTTGCTGGAACATCAGGAACGCGGCCTGCTTGGTCTCGTTCGGCTGCTTCGGTCGGTTGATCGCACGGACGGCCGAGCCTTGATTTTTCGTCACGCCGTGCTGCTCGCAATACGCCTCGATGACCGACGCCAACTCCGCGCCCAGATCGGCCAACCGCTTCTCACCGATGCCCGACACGCCTCGCACATGCTCGATCGTCGTCGGGCGGATGCGGGCCAACTCCATCAGCGTGCTATCGTGCATCACCGTGAACGGCGGAATTCTTCGCTCCGCGGCAATCCGCTTCCGCCACTGGCGCAAGTGATCGAACAGCCCGCGATCGACTCCCTCCCAGGATTCCTCGGCCGAGCGGGTCTTGGCGGTGAAGGCTTTCTTTGCTCGCACCAAGCGCACTTCGCGCTGCCCGCGCATCACGGCCCACGATTCGTCGTTGAGCGAGAGCACCGGCCGATCTCCCTCGGATCGCGCGACCAGGCCGTGATCGACCAATTGGTAGACCATGCTTTGCAGTTGTTTTTTGGGCATCTCCTTGAGCAGGCCGTAGGTGCTCTGTTGATCGTGTCCGAAGCTGCGGATTCGCTCGGTGTCAGAACCTTGCAACACGTCGACAATATGCCCGACGCCGAATCGCTCGCCGGTACGGGCGATGCAGGAGAGAATCTTTTGGGCCGTGACCGTCGCGTCTTCCAAACCTTCGACCTCGCCGAGGCAGACATCGCAAGCGCCGCAATTGGGGTTTTCGTAAGCCTGGCCGAAATGCTCGGAGAGCGTCTTGTGCCGGCAGGTGGGCGAATTGCAGAGCCGCTGAATCTGCTTGACCAACCGCATCTGGGCGGCGATGATCTTCGCCGGTTCCGGGGCGTCTTTGGCGCTGAACTCGACGAGCGATTCCCAGCGGATCACGTCGGCGGCCGTGTAGAGCAGCACGCATTCCGCTTCGAGTCCGTCGCGCCCGGCCCGGCCCGTTTCTTGTTGATAGTGCTCGATCGACTTGGGCATCGCCGCATGGAGCACGCAGCGGACGTTGCTCCGGTCGATCCCCATGCCAAAGGCGACGGTTGCCACGACCACATCGAGCCGCTCCTCGGAAAAGGCCTCCTGCGCGCGATGCCGCTGCTCGGGAGTCAAACCGGCGTGGTAGTGGGCCGCGCGGATGCCGTTGGCCTTGAGCGTGGCAACCATCTGCTCGGTGTCCTTGCGGCTCAGGCAATAGACGATGGCTGCCTCGCCCTCATGGCGGCGCAGGACTTCGATCGTCTGCTCGGCTCGATCGACGAGCGGCAGAATGCGATAGATCAAGTTCGGGCGATCGAATCGGCCAACGAGCATTTCCGGATCGCGGAGGCCAAGCTGGGTCACGATGTCGTCGCGCACCTGCGGCGTGGCGGTGGCCGTGAAGGCGTGCAGGCTGGCTTGCGGGAACCGCTGGCGGAGCACGGAAAGCTGCCGATACTCGGGGCGAAAATCGTGACCCCAATGGCTGATGCAATGCGCCTCGTCGATCGCGAACCGCCGCACATTCATCCGGGCGACCAATTGCAGGAACCAGTCGTTCACCAGCCGTTCGGGGGCGAGAAACAAGAGGCGGAACTTCCGCTCGGCCAGCCCGGCCTCGACTTCGCGGCGCTCCTCGGCCGAAAGCCCGCTATGCAGGCAGGCCGCCGGATAGCCGCACGTGCGCAAGCCGTCTACCTGGTCCTTCATCAGCGAGATCAGGGGCGAAACGACGATATCGAGCGAGTCGTCGATCAGCGACGGCACTTGATAGCAAAGCGACTTGCCACCGCCAGTCGGCATCACCACCAGCGAATCGCGCCCCGCCAGCGCCGCCCCGATCGCCTCCGGCTGCAACGGCCGCAGACTATCAAAGCCCCAATAGCGATGGACCACCTCGGCGATGCGGTCCCCCTGGCTCGGCGGTGGCGGCGAAATCGGCATGGTGATAATCTACACGAGCGGCCGATTGAAGTGGAGAAGCATGGCGTAAATCCGACGTTGACTGGATCCGCTGGTTCCGATAGACAGGAACTTACTATGAGCATTGAAACCACCTCGCCAGACGTTTCCGACGGTTCCTCTCCACCCCCAGCCGCGGCTATCAAGCCGATGCGCGTTTGGCCTGCGGTCGTGCTGATCGTGGCATTCTGGGCCGTGCGCGCGCTGCCGCAGTTCGTCGACATGACGATCAGCTCGCAGTTCTTCACCAGTTTCATTCCCGCGCTGCTGCTCTGCTTGCTGTTTTCGATTTGGTGGCTGACCGGTCGCGGGATTCGGCTCGCGGATCGGTTCATTGGCTTTGCCGCACTCGTCTGTGGGTGTTGGCTGGCGGTGCGCTTTTCCGATCCGTCGATCGGTTTGTTTACGGTGCTGATCTACGCCGTGCCGATCGGCTTCACGATTTGGACCGCTTGGCTCTTGCTTGGCGGCAAGCGGTCCGCCACCGTGCGGAAGTGGGGCGCAGTGCTGGCGATGCTGCCGATTTGGATTCTTTTCGGGCTGCTGCGGATGGATGGGTTGGACGGCGAACTGCACGCTGATATGCATTGGCGCTGGACCCCTTCTGCGGAGGAACGCTACAAGGCTGAGTTAGCGCGAAAAGACGCCGAAAAGAAAACCAATCCGCAACCGGTCGAAACGCCGGCCAGCCCGCTCGTATTCCGTCCCGGCGATTGGAGCGGATTGCGTGGCCCGGATCGCAACGGCGAGGTTCATGGCGTGCAGATCGCGACCGATTGGGAGAAGTCGCCGCCGAAGCAAATCTGGCGCGCGAAGATCGGTCCCGCCTGGTCTTCATTCGTCGTGATCGGCGACCGGCTGTTTACTCAAGAACAGCGCGACAAAAATGAAGCGGTTGACTGCCTCGACGCGGCCACGGGTCGCGAGATTTGGGTGCATGAAGACAAGGACCGTTATTGGGACAGCCAAGGGGGCGCCGGCCCGCGCGGCACGCCCGTGTTCGACGGCGGCCGAATCTATTCGCTCGGGGCGACCGGCATTTTGAATTGTCTCGATGCCGCGACCGGCGAACTGAAGTGGACGCGAAAGATCGCCGACGACGCCAAGACGACCGTGCCGATGTGGGGATATTCCGGCTCGCCGCTGGTTGTTGGCGACTTGGTGATCGTTTACGCCGGCGGCGGCGACAAGGGACTCGCGGCTTACCATGCGACCAACGGCGAACCGGCCTGGACGGCGCCGACTGGCACGCTCGGCTACAGTTCGCCCCAGCTCGTTTCGATCGGCGGCGAAAATCAGGTCCTGTCGTTCGATGATAGCGGCGTGATCGCGGTTGATCCGGCGACCGGCGCCGTCCGCTGGCGGCACGACGCGCCTTCGCACGGCTGGCGGGCGGTGCAGCCGCATCTGTTCGGCGATCGGCAAGTGTTGTTCGGCTCCGAAGATCTAGGGCTTGTGCTGGTCGGCCTCACAAAAGCTGAGCAGGCGTGGACCGCAACCCAGCGCTGGACCACAAAGAACCTGAAGCCGGCATACAACGACTTCGTCGTCCTCGACGGTTCTATCTACGGCTTCGACGGCGGCATCTTCTGTTGCGTCGATGCCAAGACGGGCGAGCGCCACTGGAAAGGCGGGCATTACGGCCATGGCCAGGTGCTGCTGCTGACCGATCAGCGGTTGCTGTTGGTGCTTTCGGAAACCGGCGAGGTCGTCCTGTTGGCCGCCAATCCGCAAAAGCTCGAAGAACTCGGCAAATTCCAGGCGCTCGAGGGCAAGACCTGGAACAATCCGGCCATCGCCCACGGCCGGCTCTATGTGCGCAACGACCAGGAAATGGCCTGCTACCAGCTAATGCCTAATGACGAAGCCCGAATGACGAAGGAATGACGAAAGGATTACGCTCGTTTTAGATTCGTCCCGCCGCGGCGGATCTTCGTCATTCGAGATTCGTCATTAAGCGCTAACTGCCTTTCCCAGGCTTTTCGGCGTTGTCGGTCGCCTTTGGCTTCTCCGGCGTTTTCGCTTGCGACGGACCGTAGGTCCGTTCGTTCAGGTCGAGCATGTCTTGGAGGACGAACGGCTCGGGGAATTTGGCTTCATCGCCGGCCAATTGCCGCAGCGTGTCGCGGTAGTGGTCCACAAGCTCCGCCAAGTCCTGCGCCATCAAAGTGTCGTCGCGAAGCACCTTGAATTGATCGAGCACCTTGCGCCAGGCGGCAAAGGCCTGATCGTAGTATTTGCGGGCCGAATTGGGCCGGGCTTCTTGCTGCTCGTGCTCGGCCTTGAAGGTTAGTTCGTGAGCATCGAGCGCGGCAGGGGTCGGCTCAGCGTCGCAGCGCGTTTTCCAATAGATGTAATTGACGATGTCGCGCGAGTTGCGAATGTCGCGGGCAGCTAGCTCAGTTTGCTCGAATTGTCCGGCCAACTTCAGCGCTTCGCCGCGGCGATCGGCCCCGGTTTTCTCGGCCACCTGCCGCCAGAACTCGAAGGCGGTCGTTTGCTGCCCGCCGTCGCGCTTCTCCGTGGGCATGTCCAGGGCCTCGATCATTTCGGCGGTCAGTTTGTCGTGCTGCTCGGTCTTGAGTTTGTCGAATTCGCCGGGCATCACCTTCTTCAGGCTATCCTCGATGATCTTCTCCTTGGCGACAAGATCCTCGAGCGCATCGAGATGGATGAATTCGCCATAAGGCGAAGGGATGTCTTTGCGGCCGAACTCGGCCAACTCGCGGCCGGCGTTCTTCCAGGCCTGCTGGGCAACTTGCCCAAAGTGCGGCTGCTCGCCCGCCGTGCTGTCGGATTCGAGCGCGTCGGCATAATAGATCAGCGCCATCATCGGCTGCGAATAGAAGATCACCGGAGTGGTGCGAAGCGGCGCGCCGGTCGTCACCTCATTCCAGGCCCGCTTGTAATACTCGAAGCCGACGAGCCAGTTGTCGCGGTCCTCGCGCTTGCGATTCGGATTGTCGGCGTCATGGAATTGGTCGTCCTCTTTGAACAACCGGCGGAACTGCCGATGTTCGTCGGCCCGGCCGATCTTTTGCGCAATGAACCAGCCGATGCGGGAGGTGATCCGCGGCTCGGTGAAGCGCGGATCGCGGGGATTGGTGTTGAGCGCCTTTCCCTTCTTGAGAAAGTTGATCCCCTTGATGACCCAATCGTAGCGGTCCTTGTAGTCGTCGAACTCGACCGACGTGTTGTATGTCAAGTTGTGGGCCTGATAATCCCAGACGGTGAAAAAGTGGGGCTGTAAATTGGCGATCTGCTCGAGCACCGCGCCGAAGCTGGTCCAATCCTCGACTTTCTTGTAATAATTCGCCTTTTCCCAAAGGATATTCACCGCGACGCCGCGCAGCCCGAGAGTGGCCAGCTTCACCGTTTCGGCCGAGGCGTCGATCTCGCCGAGATTCGCTTCCGCCAGGCCGTTTTCGGTGCGGAGCTGCGCCAAAATGCCGCCCGGCGAATCCTTCGTCGCCGGCAAGCTGAGCGCGTGCAGCGGGACGATCAAGATGGCGATCGCCACGATGTACGCCACTTTCCACCAAAATGTGCGTCGTTCGTTCATGTCGGGAGCTACTTTGCTAATTCGCGCATGCGGAGGAAAATGTGGCCGGCCAGGAATAGGGCCAGGACGAAGCCGAAGCCAGTGGTCGCCTGCTCGAGTAAGCGGTTCCAGGGGACGTCGAAACCATCGGCGACAAACTGCGTGTTGCTAAAGTCGTTGAAATTCGGCAGCACGTCGACCACCGCCTTCATCATGGTCATGATCACCTTATCCATGAATTGGACCACCTGGACCGCGAGCGTAGGTTCGAGTTCAAGCGTGATCGTCTTTTGACCGAAGATGCGGACTAACGACTCGATCGGCCCGCCACCGGGCACCAGCTTATAGTTGTGCTCGATGACGGCCTTGAACAGATTGCTCACGTCGAGGGTGAAGAATCCCAGCACGATCGAAGCCAGGGTGCCGAGCATCGCCACGGGGCCGCTCAGGAAGGTGCTGAACATCACCCCGAAACCGACCACCAACACCATTTGAATCCAGATCCCGAAGTAGCCCTTGCAAAAGTTCCAAGTGTAGGAACCGTCGGCGGCTTTGATATAGACGTCGTCGCGCGCCACGCCGATGTATTGCGACGGGGAAAGGCACTGCAGAATGACCTCCAACCGGCCGTCGTCGCTCACCAGGCAATCGTCCGCGTGCTCGCCCCCTTTGCTGGATGTGTCTTTGAACAACCCGATGGCTTTGTATTGGCCCTCGACTTCGCGCTCCATGACCGCGGGGAGCGTTTGCTTGTCGATCATCTGGTCCTTGACTTCGAATATCTTGCCGACCGTCTTCATGGTCGGCTGCTGCGGATTGCGGAGCACGAGGCTGCCCAGGATGCCGACAGTGCGGTTGCCGCGCTTTTCGTCGGCGATCTCGCCTTTGAAAGTGCGAAAGACGCGGAGGTACATTTCCAGCGGCAGCTTACCGTCTGGAAACGCCTCGCGGGTAATGCCTTTGAACGTCCAGATGGCCGACATCGGACTGCCGCCGTCGAGAAACATGCGGTAAGTCCACTCCTTGCCGACGTTGATCCCCTTCCCCTCTTTGCCGGACCGATCGAGAAATCGAAAACTAGCGGGGTCGGCAGCGTCAACGTAGATCGGAACTCTCGCAACAAGTTCATCCTCGGGCGGGCCAACGACATAGCGAACCTGATCGCCGACTTTCTCCGCGTGGACGCGGTGAAAATGCCCTTGGGCCGCGTCGGTCACGCCGTTGCCGTCGGCGTCGAGCGTGACATGATGGAAATGGCCGTGCGCGAAGGACGTTTTCCCCTCTTTCTTTCCGCCGGGCGTTCCCAGCCAGCTCGGCGCGTCGGTCAGATCGGCGGCCGTCAATTCGTGCGTATGATCGAGCGTGCGGCTGACGAACACATAGCTGGCCGCCCCCATCACGACCAATAGCGCCGTGCCGATCGCAGAGAATCCGAGCATCCGTCCGAGCACGATTTCGCCGGTCCGCACCGGCTTGGTGACCACGGTGTAGATCGTCCGGTTCTTGATGTCGGCCGGCAGGCTGAAGGCGCTTAAGAACAGCGCCAGCAGCATCACGAGGTACGTCGTCGCCGTCAGCACGAAATTGATATAGAGCTTGGCTACCTCGAACGACGCCAACTGTTCCGGGTCGGAAGACGAAGGGTTGAGAAACCAGCCGGCGAAAAGCAAAATCAGCCCAAAGACCACTAGGGCCACCCACACTCGCCGGCGAATCGATTCTTGCACGGCCAAGCGGGCCAGCGCAAAGACCCGCCGCGGCGAGAACCGCACCAAATCCACCGCCGCCGACGCAAGCAGTCGGTAGATCATGTCGCCCGCCGGCAACGGGCCATACCGCACCGCGGCGATCAAGAAGCCCAAGATCAACCCCATCAGCCCGACCAACCCCACCACGCCCAAGTAACGCAGCACGGCATCGAGGAGCCAGTCGGAATAAGGCGGGTTGGAGAATTCTTTGACCATGGGTCGGAAATTAGCGGTCGGAATTCATTCAAGTACGAAGTGCGAAGTACAAAGTACGTAAAACGAGGAAGCCCGCTTGCGGTTCAGCCGTCATTCGGCATTCCACCTCGCCGTCCCGGCCTGGCTTCGCTGTCTCGGACGATCGAGAGGAACAGTTCCTCGAGCGTCGAGGTCGGATTGTCCATGGAATCGAGACGTCCTTGATACCGCTCGATCACGGCGCGGATCTCGGCCTTGGCCTCGTCGCTCAAGCCGCCGGCGCGGATTTGCGTCACGTCGCGAACTCGCAACAGGCTATCGACGCGCCCCAATTCTTTCAGCTCGCCTTGGTGCAAAATGGCGATCCGATCGCAAACGTCCTGCACGTCGGCCAATAGATGGCTGCACATCACGATCGTCTTTCCCTCCTCCTTGAGCTTCAAGATCAGGTCCTTCATCTCGCGCGTGCCGATCGGGTCCAGCCCGCTGGTCGGCTCGTCGAGCAGGATCAGCTCAGGATCGTTGATGAGCGCCTGCGCGAGGCCGATTCGCCGGGTCATCCCCTTGGAATACTCGCGCAACTGCCGCCGCTTGGCCCAATTCAGGCCTACCATGTCGATCAGCCGGGCCGTCCGCTCGCGGCGCACTTCGGAGGGCATGTTGAACAGCCGGCCGTAGAAATCGAGCGTCTCTTCGGCATTCAAGAAGCGATAGAGATACGATTCCTCGGGCAAGAATCCCAGCCGCTCATTCTTGCTCACATCGGTGGCGTCGCGTCCGAAAACCAGGGCCTGCCCGGTAGTCGGAAAGAGCAGACCGAGGAGCAGCTTGATTGTCGTGGTCTTCCCCGAGCCGTTCGGACCCAGCAGGCCGAAGATTTCGCCGCGGTGGATCGTCAGATCGAGGGCCTTGAGTGCTCGGACTTTCTGCCGTCCCCAAAAGTCGCGGTAGACCTTGGAGAGGTTTCGCGTTTCGACGACGACATCGTCGACGGCCGGCTTGACCGGGGCGGGCGCGACCTGAGTTGCCATGCGGATTCCTCGATGAAATGAACGCGTGGGGTGAACTTGTTCAATAGAGCGCGCCGGAATGATTCATAAGCTGGCCGGCACGCGGCGCGGTCAACGAGCGCCAGGGAGCGGCCGCTGCGACCGATTGGCGGCCATTTCGATAAGCAGACATCCCAAGCGCTAAGACTTGCGCCGACCAACCCTTGTACGCGGCGGCGGCAACTGAGGTTCATGCCGAGCGAACTGCCGGCTTGCGGTCCGAGCCGCGCGACAAAGTTGGAAGCGGTTCACTATAAGAGTTGGGATTCCAAATTTCAAATCGCGCGCCATGGATTTCAGATTTGAAATCTCGAATCTGAACAATTCAGATTCCCGAACGACACAACGTGTAGTTTTTCCGTAAGTTCCCGGCTTGGCGGTTGACAGCGGGATTTGAACGGCTAGAATCGCCATAATATTGATACTGAGTCTCAGTTACATTAGATACTCTCCCTCGCGGCCTTTCGATCGACGGAGGTTCTTCAATGGCCAAGAAACATCGCCAAGCCTTTACTCTCGTTGAACTTCTGGTCGTGATCGCGATCATCGGGATATTGATCGCACTGCTGCTGCCCGCGATTCAGGCGGCGCGAGAATCTGCCCGCAAGACCCAATGTGCCAACAATCTCCGCCAGATTGGTTTGGCGATGGAGAACTTCCAAAGCGGCAAACGCCATTTTCCAGCCGGCTATCTGGCGACAATTCCATACTCGGACGGCGCGAGCGACACGTCGCCCGGCTGGGGTTGGGGGACGGCGATCTTGCCGTTTATCGAGGAAAACAGCGTTTTCAAGCAGATTAGTTTCCCCGCGCCGATTGAAGCCCCGACCAACGCGGTTGCCGTCCGTTCATTGATCCCTCTTTATCGCTGCCCATCGGATTTTTCCCCGCAAACAGGCTTCGCCGTGTCCGATGGTTCTGGCAATACACTGGCGACGGCTGCACCTTCGAGTTATGCCGCGTGCTGCGGTGGCGATGAGTCGGACGTGACCGCGCAAACCGGCGCGGGAATCTTCTTTCGAAACAGCCAGACAACCATCGCGCAGATCACCGACGGCACGAGCAAAACAATCCTCATCGGCGAAAGAGCTTGGGCCAATACGAATGGAATCTGGGTCGGTGCGATTGCCCACGCCCTCTGCCGTCGCGGCGAGCAGAATCCTTGTCCCGGCACCGAAGCGGTTACCGCTCCGGCCGCCACGCTCGTTTTGGCACACTGTCATTTGAACAATGCGACCAACGACGCGGATGGCGCGCTGGACGACTTCTCAAGCCGTCACGCCGACGGCTCGAATTTCGTTCTCGCCGATGGCTCCGTTCATTTCGTGCAAAGCGTTCCGGTTGATGCCGGTGCCGGCAAATACACTCCCGACGGCCTCATCTTTCAGGCCCTGGGAACCAGGGCGGGCGGAGAATCGATTCCTGTCGATTGGCTGAAATAGTTCGTCTCGACCGATGTCCCCATGTGCATCGGCCCGCGGACGACGCTGGCGGCTTCCGCCGAGCACTTGCTAAACTGGCGGTCGGGCCGGGCCGGCATCTTCGCCGAACGTCGTTATGGCCCATTCGATTCAAGTCGGACAAGCCATGCACCAAACCGCCTCCAGCAGCTATCATTCGGCGCTCGAATTCTTGCTGAGCCGGATCGACTACGAGCGGGCGACGATGGTGCCCTATCGCCGGCGCGAGTTCCATCTCGATCGCATGCACGATCTGCTTGGCCGGCTCGGCAACCCGCACTTGGCGCTCAAGGTCGTTCACATTGCGGGCACCAAGGGGAAAGGCTCGACGGCGGCTATGACGGCCGCGATGCTCACGGCGGCCGGCTATCGAACTGGCCTCTACACCTCGCCTCATCTCGATCGAGTCGAAGAGCGGTTGATGATTGACGGCTGTCCTTGCACGCCGGGGCAATTCATCGCGCTCTTGGATCGGCTGCGGCCGGTTGTCGAGGCAATCGACGACGAAGGGACCGGCGCGGACGCCCAGATTCGCGACGGATTCTTCGGGCCGACGTATTTCGAGATTACCACGGCGATGGCCTTTTTGCACTTCGCTGAAGAACGAACTGACGTCGCCGTGATCGAAGTGGGGCTCGGCGGACGGCTCGATTCGACGAATGTCGTCCGGCCGCTAGTCTCCGTCATCACCAGCATCAGCTTCGACCACATGAAGCAGCTCGGCTCGAGTCTCGACGCCATTGCCCGCGAGAAGGCCGGCATCATCAAGCCGGGCGTGCCGGTCGTCAGCGGCGTGCTGGCCGACGAGGCACGTCGTGCGATCACTGAAATTGGCCGCGAGCGCGGATCGACGATCTCGCAACTCGGCGTCGATTTTGATTTCACTTATCGACCGCCGCATGAGCTGGACAGCGCCGCAGCGCTCGGCGAAATCGACTTTCGCTTCCCGCAACTTAATAGCGACGGCCGCTGCGGCAATCTGAAACTCGCGCTGTTGGGCCGGCATCAAGCCTCGAACGCCGCGGTGGCGCTGGCGACGATCGCGGAACTACGGCGGCAGGGCTGGAACGTGCCCGAGTCGGCGGTCCGCCGCGGGCTCGCGGAGACGCGCTGCCCGGCGCGCATCGATTTGGTTTCGCGGCGGCCGACGATCGTGATCGACACGGCGCACAACCTGGCCTCGATCCGCTCGCTGGTCGAAACGCTCGACGAGAGTTTTTCGTCCAGGCGGCAGTTGTTGCTCTTCGCCGCCACGCAGGAAAAGCAGGTCCGCGAGATGATGGAGATCCTGCTGCCGCGTTTCGATCGCGTGATCCTGACTCGCTATTGGAACAATCCGCGCGGGATGCCACTGGAACATCTGGCCGAGCTGGCCGCGCAGGTTTCGAGCGTTCCGCAGGAAGTCTTTCCGACGCCGAGCGAGGCATGGCGCCGGATCCGACAGCTCACCACGCCAGAGCATTTGGTGTGCGTAACCGGATCGTTCTTTCTGGCTGCCGAGATTCGCGCTCAAATCGACGCGGCGAACGGCCCTCTCGGACTCGACAGTTGAAACGGATCGGCTCGCTGACGACGCGCTCGCGGCGCATCTCACGGGCATGTTCGCGATGCAGATCGGCGATATACGGATCGGCCCAGGGGAGCAATTCCGGGATCGACTGCGTCGTCGCTTGAGAGCGCGGCTCATCCCCGGAAAATGCCAGCGAAGCGGAATGCGCGGCGGCGTGAAGTTGGCTGATCGACATGATTTGAACCTCCGATGTTCCGAGTTGCGACGGGCCGCCGTGCGGCAGTGTTGATTCGGCCCTCCCCTTGCAACTGCCGGGCCAAGGAGTAGCTTTGCGAACCGCCAAGGTGGTCCGGCGGGCGATTCAAGCCCGGATAGGCCCTATTGCAAAAGCACTTATGGCGGCGTGCTAGCATCTGGCCAAGCGCTTGTTTTGAGCGGCAGCCGAGCGAGAAGCCGTCGGAAAGATTTTCAAACGGCCACTGCGAATCCGCCAATGTGATAGGCACACTCCGTATGCCGTAACCAAGCGGATGGCACACGTAGTGTGCCTGCTACAGTACCTCACCCGCTCCGCTTGGCGAAATCGCGCATGAATCCGGCGAGCGTTTCGACCCCTGCGACCGGCATGGCGTTGTAAATCGAGGCCCGAATGCCGCCCACCGAGCGATGCCCTTTAAGATCGCAAAGCTGGTGCTTCGTGGCCTCTTGGACGAACGTCTTTTCCAGCTCTTCGCTCGGCAATCGGAAGGTGACGTTCATCTGCGAGCGGCTGTCTGGCCGGGCGTGCGGCCGGTAGAAGCCGCCCGACGAATCGAGCACGTCGTAGAGCAGCTTCGATTTCCGCTGGTTGAGCGCTGCCATTTTTTCCAGCCCGCCGATTTCGTTCTTGAGCCAGCGGGCGACGAGCATGAACGCATACACGGCGAACACCGGCGGCGTGTTCGGCCGCGAATCGTTCTTGACGAAATTCGAGTAGTCGAGCATCCCCGGCAGGGCCTTCGGCACGCGCTCAACCAAATCATCGCGGATGACAGCCATCGTCACGCCGGCGATTCCCGCGTTCTTTTGGGCGCAGGCATAAATCAGCCCATAGCGATTCACCGCGACCGGCCGCGAGAGAAAGTCGGACGAGCTGTCGCAAATCAGCGGCACGCCGCCGGTCTCCGGCTCGCCCACGAATTCGATCCCCTGGATCGTTTCGTTCGACGTGAAATGGACATACACCGCCTCGGGGCTGAGCTTCAACTCGCTCCACTTGGGCAGGTAGGAATAATTGTGCTCCTTGCCGTCCCAAACGACGCGGGTCGGCCCTTGCTTCTGCGCCTCCTTGATCGCCGCATTGCCCCAGGAGCCGGTCAGGATGTATTCAGCCGTTTTGCCCGAGTCGCGGAGGAAGTTCATCGCGACCATCGTGAACTGCAAATGGGCGCCCCCTTGCAGGAAGATGATGCGATAATTCTCGGGCACGCGCAGCAATTCCCGAGTGAGCGCTTGGGCCTCGGCCAGGATGGCGTCGAACGCCTTGCTGCGATGGCTGATCTCAAGCACCGACATGCCAACCCCCGGCAGCGCAAGCATCTCCCCCTGGATTTGCTCGAGCACAGGTACGGGCATCACGGCGGGACCGGGCGAAAAATTGAATACGCGTTCAGTCATGGGAATGATAGTGTAAATGGAAGAGGTCGAATCCAGCTTTGCAAACACCAGTCAATTACAGAAGGATAGGATTTAACGGCGTTGCCGGTCAAGGACGCCGCAGCCCCAGCCACCTGGGCTCGACAGTGCGACGGGCCCGAGCGCGATCGTTTCTTGCGTCAATCGGAGCAGTCGGAAGAGTGACGAGGGGCTTGCTTTTTTCGTCCCCATCCGGACTATAAGTGCATCCGGCCGCGATCAAGATCGAGATGGGCGGCGTAGTTAGAGCAAGCGTTTCAAACCCACACTATCCACGCTGGCAAGTTTCTCACGTTATGAAACAACTACTTACACGCGCCATACATCGCGCTCGCCAATTCGCGGCCGCCGCTTTGGCGATCGCTGCATCCGCCGGTTTCCTGCCTAATATGTCACATGCTGCCGATAACCCGCTGGCGGCAAAAGTCACTGCTGCCTCGCGCGATGCGGTCAGCCGGACCATGCCGCCGCCGACTCCCGCGGGCCACGCCACCGGGCTGATCCCGCGGCAGGTCCTATTCGGCAATCCCGACAAGGCCGCGGCCCGAATGAGCCACGACGGCAAGTGGCTGAGCTATTTGGCCTCGGTCGATGGCGTGCTCAACATCTGGGTCGCGCCGATCGATAAGCTCGCGGAGGCCAAACCGGTCACCAAGGAAAAGGACCGCCCGATCGCCAGCTATTTCTGGGCCTACACGAACAAGCACCTGCTCTACTCGCAAGACGTAAAGGGAGACGAGAATTTCCACATTTATGCCGTCGATCTGGAGAGCGGCAATATCAAGGACCTCACCCCGCGCGGCGCCAAGCAAGAGGTTCGCGCCGAGATTGAGGAAGTGAGCTATAAGTTCCCGCACGAGATACTGATCGGGCTGAACGACCGCGATCCGCAATACCATGACATTTATCGCATGAACATCGAGACGGGCGAGAAGCAGCTCGTGCAGAAGAACGAAGAATTCGCCGGCTTCGTCACCGATGAGGACTACCGGATCCGTTTCGCCGAGAAATTCGCCCCGGACGGCAGCGCCCTGATCCTCAAGCCGGACGGCAAGCAGGGCTGGACCGATTTCCTCACGATCCCCCAGGCCGATACGCTCACGACCGGCGTCCGCGGGTTCGACAAATCGGGCGACGTGCTTTATTTCGTCGATAGCCGCGGCCGCGACACGGGCGCCGTCACCACGCTCGATCTGAAGACTGGCCAGCAAAGGGTGATCGCGGAAAACGGCCGCGCCGATGCCGGCGGCATCATGGCCCATCCGACCGAGAACACGATCCAGGCGATCTCGTTCGATTACGATCGGACTCGCTGGCAGTTTTTCGATAAAGCGATCGAAGCGGACTTCGAATATCTCAAGACCGTGGCCGACGGCGACATCACGATCGTCAGCCGCACGCTCGACGATCGGCAGTGGATCGTCGCGTTCCTGATGGACAACGGCCCGGTGCGCTACTACCACTACGACCGCCCGACGAAGAAGGAGCGGTTCCTGTTCACGAACCGCGACGACCTCACGAAATGGCCGCTGCAAAAAATGCATCCGGTCGTCATCCGTTCCCGCGACGGCCTCGACCTCGTAAGCTACCTAACGCTTCCGCCCGGCGCCGACTCACAATCCAGCGCCGCGGCCGCCGCTTCCGGTTCCCCGAGCCCCGAACCCCGAGTCCCGACCCCCGTTCCCCTCCTCATCGACGTTCACGGTGGCCCTTGGGCCCGCGACTCTTGGGGCCTGAATCCCAACACGCAGCTTTGGGCCAATCGCGGTTACGCCGTGTTGAGCGTGAACTATCGCGGCTCGACCGGCTTCGGCAAGAAGTTCGCGAACGCGGGCGAGAAAGAGTGGGGCCGCAAGATGCACGACGACATCCTCGATGCCGCCGATTGGGCCGTGAAGCAGAAGATCGCCGATCCGGACAAGATCGCCATCATGGGCGGGAGCTACGGCGGCTACGAAACGCTGGTGGCCATGACGATGACCCCCGACCGCTTCGCCTGCGGAGTGGACATCGTCGGCCCATCGAACCTGATCACGCTCTTGAAGACGATTCCGCCCTATTGGGGCCCGGCCTTGCAGATGTTCAAAGACCGCGTCGGCGATCCGGGGACGGCAGAGGGGCAAAAGTTGCTCACCGAGCGCTCGCCGTTGACCTTCGCCGATCGCATTCGCCGACCATTGCTCATCGGCCAAGGCGCCCACGATCCGCGGGTCAAGCAGAGCGAGGCCGACCAGATCGTCCACGCGATGCAGGCGAAGAAGATCCCCGTGACCTACGTGCTCTTCGCCGATGAGGGACACGGCTTCCATCGCCCGGAAAACAACACGGCCTTCACCGCTGTCACGGAAGCCTTCCTCGCCCGCCACCTAGGCGGCCGCTACGAATCCTACGGCGACTCCTTCAAAGGCTCGACGATCGCCGTGCCGACCGGCGCGGATCAAGTGCCTGCTTTACAAGAAGCGCTCGCGGCACATGAGAAGAAGTGAGATGGCGGTCAGCGGACCCAGCGTAGGCGGAGGCGGCCAACGCTGGGCTAGAGGCCGCAACGCTGTTGGCGTAGAGAAGGCATCCAACTACATGATCTTGCTGACGATCATGATGGTGACAAATATGCGGAAGAACAAATATGAAACTGGCAATCCGGCAATAAATCCGCCTATCTCGGCAACGGCGCGAATCGTGTCCGGAGATAGTCCTGCCACCCGAAAGATGATGCCGATGGTGGCGACGACGAAGACTCCGGCGATAGCGCCAGCGCCCGTCGCGCAGATCGAAAAGAGAAGCCACGCGACGAAATAGTCTCCCTCTCGCACTGGCTTCGGCCGATTGATTTGTGCCGGTTCTACATGCGGGGATGAATATGGATTGCTGTCAGGTTGCATTGACATGACTCCACTGCCCCGTTCATTCGCCAGTATTCACGATCTTACCAACGATCATCCGGCCGACGAATAGGCGGAAGAACGCATACGAAATTGGCAGCCCGGTAATGAATGCGATGATCATGGCGACGCCGCGAATCGTATCCAGGGATTGTCCGGCCCCGCCCAAAACAAAACCGATCACGCCTCCCGCGACGGCTCCGGCGAAGAATCCAGCGACCGTGGCGCACAGGAAGAAGCACAGCCAAGCCAGAAAATAGTCCATCTCTTGCAGCGGCGGCGGCGGATTGCGAAGGCCTGACGCCTCATGCGGGGATGAATACGGATTGCCGTCAGATTGCATCGACATGGTTTTCCTTTCAGATTCTTCAAATGTGGCAGGGCGATTTCCTGTCGCCGATTCTATCAGCCCGCAGACACGAATCGAAGCCTCGCCGCAAATCTGATCTCGTTCCAATCCTGTAAATCCTGTCGAGAATTCTTAGACAGGATTTTGCAGGATTGTAATGGTTTAGCTGTTAGAAGGAGAGAACCACGGATTTCACGGATAAGGTCGGGAAAGAAATGGATTTGGCCCCATTCAGAAAATCCGCGTCATCCGCAAAATCCGTGGTTTGCGGCATTCGGTTGAAGAGTTGCAACAACCAATGAATCCAGCCGCCCGCGTCCGGCCTTGTCAACAGTAGGCTTGAGCAATTGACTTCGCCCAGATTCCCGCCCGACGATGTATCGGCCAGGCGGCCCGGCGATGCGCGGCCCCAAAATCGCTTGCTCCGGCTGCCCGGCGTCGAGGATAATGCGACCGTGCAAGCCGATTCGCCAAGGTTGATGGCGACGAGAACGCGGTTGACTACTCGTAAGTATAGTTGTGGTCGGTGTCATGGAACAAACAGAGCAGCGAACTTGGTGGGGGCGGAATTGGAAATGGGTCTTGCCTGTCGGTTGTTTGGGAAGCCTCGCTCTCGTGGTCGTGTTTTGTGCGGGGATCGCCGCCATAATTCTGGGAAGCATGAAGTCTTCCTGGGCCTGTTCTGAGGGACTGGCTCTTGCATGGCACAATGCGAAAGTTGTTGAGAAACTTGGCGAGCCGATCGAGACCGGCTGGTTCGTTACTGGATCAATAGAAGTTGCTGGCCCCTCAGGCACTGCCAATCTCGCCGTTCCCATTCACGGGCCGCACAATAGTGGTACGCTTTACGTCGTTGCGCATAAGGCTGCTGACCAATGGCAATTCGACCGCGCCGAAGTAGAAGTCAACAGCGACGAAAAGAGAATCGACCTACTAACCAAGTGACAGCAGGAGAATCGCTAACGCGGCCCCTTTGCTTTGTACACTACTTTTTCGATGAGGAGTCCAAGCAATGAAGACGAAGGCTGCCTTCGAAGGCGTCGTTGTGGTCGTGACGCTCGCAGCCGGCATCCATGCCGCGAGGGCGGACGAGCCCGAGGCCGTTTTCCGCGTGAAGAATACAACCGACGTAACCGCTGGCGTCTGGGTCGGATCGGAGAAAGGCACTGAGGCCAACCCGTGGACGCACGTGGACATCGACGCTGGCAAAGATGCCACCATCGCGCTTAAGGCACCGGATCGGTTCGTCGTCGTTGTCGATTACGGCACGCAACGAAGCCGGTCGAAACCGATCGCGCTCAGAGCTTTCCTCGCAAAGCATCCGAACTATCTCTTGAGCTTGGATCTTATAGCGTTTCGTGGAGCCGGCGACGGATTCGACGGAGGGCGAACGTTCAGTATTGATTTCCTCGCGTCGGACGATCCAGCCAAGCAGTCGCAGCCTGCCAAATCATCCGAAGTTCCCAGGTTCGAGTTCTCCAGCGAATTGAAACAACCATGAACAACAGATCGCTACTTTCGGTCTTGATCGTTGCAATTGTTCTTGCCGCGATTCCTCGCGCACACGCGGCCAAGATGCCGTTGCCGCGAAGCACGCCTGAGGCCCAGGGCATTTCGTCCCAAGCGATTCGCGATTTCGTCGAAGCGGCCGACAAGATCAACACGCTGCACAGCTTCATGCTCGTGCGGCATGGCCACGTGATCGCCGAGGGATGGTGGAAACCCGAGGCGGCGGACAAGCCGCATGTTTTGGCCTCGCTCAGCAAGAGCTTCAACTCGACAGCCGTTGGACTGGCGATCGAAGACGGCAAACTAAGCCTGGACGATCCGGTGCTGAAATTCTTTCCCGACGACGCACCGGCCGACGTTTCGGACAACCTCCAGGCCATGAAGGTGCGCGACCTGCTCACCATGACCTGCGGCCACGACACCGAGCCGAAGTCCGTCGGCGGGTCGCCGTCGGTCAAGCAGTTTTTAGCTCATCCCGTTCCGCACAAGCCCGGCACGCATTTCCAATACAATACCATGGGCGCCTACACGCTCTCGGCCATCGTCACCAAGGTGACCGGAAAGACCACGCTCGAATTCCTCAAGCCGCGATTGTTCGAACCGCTGGGGATCGATAATCCCGAATGGGGAAGCAGCCCGGAAGGCAATTCGTTCGGCGGCTATGGTCTCAAGCTCTGTACGGAAGACATCGCCAAGTTCGGCCAGCTTTATTTGCAAAAAGGGAATTGGAATGGAAAGCAGTTGATCCCGGAACAATGGGTCGAACAGGCCACGAGCAAGCAGGTGCCGAACGACCTGGAATCCCACTCCAAAATAGGCATCGATTGGCAACAAGGCTATGGCTTTCAATTCTGGCGTTGCACCCACAATGCCTTTCGGGGCGACGGCGCCGGCGGGCAACTCTGCGTTGTGATTCCCGACCAAGATGCCGTGATCGCCATCACGGCCGACACCGGCAACTTCCAGGGCGAGATGAATGCCATCTGGGATAAATTGCTTCCCGCGTTTCAAGCCGAGGCGCTGCCCGAGGACGCCGCCGCGCAGGAAAAGGTGAAGCAAGCGATCGCCAAGCTGGAAGCCCATCCGGCGAAGAAGGGAAAATGATTGTGGCCATTCTCGTAGGAAAAGCTGCGGCCGTTGGATGGCGGGAGCCGATCGCGCACGCGGTTGCACTGGTGCTGCTCTATTCATTTCTAACCCACGCGCTCCGGGCCGACGCTGCGGATGGACCTCGCAAGAGGCGATCCTCTCTGCTGCCCTTATTCCGCGAAGAATGAGTCAAAGACCGGAAGATGAAGCAGCGTCGCGAACCAAGTTTGCAAGCGTCCGCCTGGACGCCTTCGCCCGAGTTTATCAGCACGACGAACATCGCATGGCTGATGCGCCGCGTTGGCGTTGATTCGTACGAGGCGTTGCACGCCTGGTCGACGCAGAATCGAGCGGCATTCTGGGATCTGGCGATTGAACGGCTGGGCATCCGGTTCCAACGCCCATATAGCCAGGTGGCGGATTTTACTGGTGGGCTGGAAACCCCGCGCTGGCTTGTCGACGCACGGCTCAACATTGTGGAGAGTTGCTTCACCGCGCCCTCCGATTCTCCGGCAATTATTCATCAGGGGGAGGGCGGAACGCTCGGCGTCATGAGCGTGGCCGAACTGGCGGAGTTGACCGACCGCGTCGCCGCGAATCTCAATCAGCGTGGATTCAAAACCGGAGACGCGGCGGCGATCTATTTGCCGATGACTGCGGAGTCCGTGGCCATTTATCTTGGCATCGTCAAGGCCGGCGGAGTGGTCGTCAGTATCGCCGACAGCTTCCGACCGAAGGAGATTGCCAGCCGGTTGCGACTGGCGCGGGCCGCACTCGTATTCACGCAGGATGTGATGGTGCGCGGGGACAAAACATTCCCGCTGTATGCAAATCTCTTGGAAGCCGACGCACCTCATGCGATCGTGCTGCCTTCGGGTAACGCGGTGACCCTGCCAATTCGCCCCGGAGATTGCGCGTGGTCCGAGTTTTTGAAAGCCGGCGATCGATTCGAAGCCGTGATTCGTGACCCGTCGGACCTCATCAACCTCTTGTTTTCCTCAGGAACAACTGGTGATCCGAAGGCCATTCCCTGGACCCAGATCACTCCCATCAAGTGCGCCGCGGATGCGCACTTCCATCAGAATGTTCAGCCGGGTGATGTGCTGGTCTGGCCGACGAATATCGGCTGGATGATGGGGCCGTGGTTAATCTTCGCCAGTTTATTGAATCGAGCCTCGATGGGCCTCTATCACGGGGCGCCGACCGGACGCGA